>CAMNPA010000001.1 GCA_946547205.1 uncultured Selenomonadales bacterium
TGTGTGCAGTGAATCGGACGACAGCTGCCAAATTCGGGCGCAAATTACTTTCGCACATGCTCGGACGCAAAAAGCTTTCGTCGTGAATCACTTTTTCTATTTCAATCGGCTCGGTGCCAAAATCATCTGCACGCATTTACACATAAGCCGCCAATTCGACATGAACAAAGATTATCGATTGGTCTTGTTGAATGAAACTGCGTATTATCCGAAACTTCCTTGGGAAATTTTGTCGTACGGCGAAGATTTGCTGGAATTTATGAATTCGGGAGCGGTCTCGGAGAAAAGTTTTGTTTATGACGACGACTTTCAGTATCTGCTCGTTAATATGAAGTTCATTGAGCTTTTGGGCTATAAATCGATGACGGAATTCGCCAGGGAGCAAAATAATTCGTCGTTGGCAAACATAAACGAGGCTGACAGAGCCGGTTACGTCGAATATCTTAAGAAACGCTACGAAAATAATTTGATCGGACGCGATGCGGTCGGAGAGTGTCAACCTTCAAGCACATATTACGTGAGTTATCGGCTGAAGTCGCCGTATTTGGTCGAGGAAGTTCGTGTTTTGGAATGCGGCAACTTTTTCACGCAGAACGGTCGCACGACAATAAATTCTTTCGTGTTGAATCTCAACGAGGCTGAAAAGATCTCTGCGAATCAGAAATTTAATTCTTCGGTTCGCGAAGATTGCGGAATTCACATCAAACAGAACGTCATAATTTATCCGCGCAGTCACAGAATCAAAATCGACAGTAAAATTATAGCGTTGACGCCGTTTGAAGGCGAGATATTCCTTGTGTTGCTTGACAATCTGAATCGGCCTGTCATGCCGAAGAAAATTTACGAAACGATCTACAAAAATTCTTCAATGCACATTACGAGCAACGTCTTGCCAATGCATATCAGCAACATTCGCCGAAAACTGAGCTTTTGCAAAGATTTAATTCAAATTGTTTTCGTCAAAGCCGGCGGTTATTGCCTGCGAATGTGAGACGTCGGCTTTTTTTGTCGTCAAAAGTTCTCCGCGAAAAGCCCGCGCCAATATCGATTTCTTCATCAGCTCGATACGCTCCAAAGTTTTTGTTGCAAGGTCTTTCGTCCGCTGTTCACGACCAAGCAAGTCGTCGAGCAGTCGGACGATTTCTTTTTGTTCGTCAAGCGGCGGCAGATTTATCGACGTGCCAAGAAATTCATCTTTTCTTATCGACGGAGAGTTGTCGCCTCTCATGAATTGCATCAAATAATTTATCGTTCCGTCGTAGCACAAAAATTGATAGAGAAATTTTGGCGATAATCCTTCCTTACATCTGCAAACAAAAAATCCTGTCGAGGCGATACAATCTTTTAAATCGTCGTCGATGAAGGCGATATTCTTCAGATAAGGTCTGACCATTGAAAATAAGATGTTTCTTGATTCGACAGCGCGACTTGCTCGGCTCGGAGCTTCAATAGTTTTGATTATTTTCGGTGCTCTTACGGTTTGTCGCTCATTGTCAATCGAATCAATATCAATGTAACGAAAAGTTTCGCCAGTAGGACGTTTAGTTTGCATTGGCAAAAGCAGTTCCGACAAAAATTTTTTCTGCCAGGTGTCGAGAGTGAAGCCGTGTTCGTCGCGCCAAAGCTTGGTTAGTTCGCCGGCAAAAGCTTTGTGAAGGATAGCTGCCCGCCGAAGTTCCGAGCCGTCGACGACCGCTTGAGCCAGTGCCTTAGCCTCGTCGAGCTTGGCAAACAGTTCGTCGAGCAAAGAAACAATGCGTTGCTGTTCGTTGAGTGGCGGCAGCGGGATTTCAGTTTCTTTAAAAGGCTTCAAAGTTATGTGCACCATTCCGGAGCCGTGTGCTTTTTCGTAAAGATGATTGGTTATAAACGTTAGGTAATAATACAGGTACGATTTTTCGACACCGTTATTAGGAACAACTTTGAATATGTGTTGATTTAACCAAGCGTCTTCACCTTGCCAAATGTACGCGCCTAAAGTTGCTGACCATGAAAAGAGCAAGTCGCCTCTTGTCACTGAAAATTTTTCGTCGTAGTTTTTTGTTGTTCTATTGCAAATCTCGCTAGAGTTTGTGAGATTTTGAATGCGAATTATCGGTTTTCCGATTTTTTCCCATTCATTCGGCTTAAAAGCCCTGCCGTTTATGTATTTGGCAACAGAACCAAGTGTACTAATCTTGTCAGTCATTATTTGCCTCCAGTGCACGCAACTTGTTGACGACGCCTTGAAGTAAATCGACAGCCTCTTGAAGGTCGTCAATCGCATCTTCGCCCAGTTCAATCGGATCGGGCAAGTCGTCAGCGTCAACAATCGAATCGTCGCGAATCAAGCCGAGGTCGAGCGAATTATTTTTTTCTGCAATCTGTTCCCGCGTGAAGACATTAAAGCGTTCGTCGTTGACTGCGCGGCGGTCATCAGCCTCAAAAGCTTTTTCAAAATCGGTGAAGTGTTCGCGACGGAGCGGATTGGTCTTTCCAAAAGAAGGCATATTCGTCCGCAAGTCGTAAAACCAAACTTCGCGTGTTTTGTTTTCGTCAGTGGTGCCGCGAGAGAAGAACAGGACATTGGTCTTGACGCCTTGCGCGTAAAAAATTCCAGTCGGCAGTCTCAAAATCGTATGCAGGTTGCATTTGTGCATGAGGTCGACGCGAATTTTTTCACCGTCTCCGTCGGCAAAAAGAACGTTGTCGGGCAGAATGACTGCTGCGCGTCCGCCGGGCTTGAGACTGCGATAAAAATGTTGCAGGAAGTTCAACTGCTTATTGCTCGTCGGAAAAGTGAAGTCGTCGCGGGTAGCTCGTTCGCCGCCTTTTTTAGTTCCGAATGGCGGGTTGCTCAAGATGAGATCGAAATTTTTCATGGACTTGCCGACTTCGCTGAGAGTGTCGCCCAAAATAATTTTGCCGTCGAGCCCGTGCAACATTGCATTCATCAGCGCGAGGCGATGAGTATCGTGGACGAGTTCGCAACCGGTAAAGGCTTGAGTCTTCTCAAAATTCTTTTCCGCCTCCGACAAGTCAAAGAAATCATCGGTATGGTCGCGGACATATTGAGCGGCGGCTATCATGAAGCCGAAGGTTCCGCAAGCAGGGTCGTTGCAACGTTCGCCCGCCGTCGGTTTCATCAGCCGAACGATAACATCAATCAGCGCACGTGGAGTAAAGTATTGACCTGCGCCGGATTTTTTCTCGTTAGCGTTCTTTTCGAGAAGCCCTTCATAAAGGTTGCCGAGACCTTCTTCCCGCGCTGAATACCAGTCAAGAGCATCGATACTGGCAATAATTTTTTCAAGATTCTTTGGCTCGTCGATGTTTGTGGACGCGCCTTGATAAATTTCGCGGATACGTCCCGTACAATTTTCACCGAGATGATTCAGCAACGCCTTGTAAAATTTTTTGAGTTCAATGCCGCTCTTAGTCGAAAGATTTTCCCAGCGATAACCTTTAGGGATTTTATCTTCGGCACCAGTCTCTGACGCCATTTTGAGGAATAGGATATAAGTCAGCTCGGTAACGTACTGATGATAAGTGATGCCGTCGTCGCGCAGGACGTTGCACAAATTCCAGAGCTTGCCGACAATTTCTTGAGTGTTCACGCGACATCTCCTCCGTCGTCATAAAGATAGCGATTCAGTTCGTCAAGGATATTAGCCAGCTTGCCGCCAAAAACCTTGTCAATACGTTTGAAGCCGCCCGCGTCCTTGAAGTGACTGCCCGTCTCGTCGAACACTGCGGGATTTATCAAAGACTCGCGGCGCAAAAATTTTTCGATACGGTCAAGCCATTTCAATTCGGTTGAAGAAAAATCATGAGCGGCTTTCAATCGGTCGACGGCATTTGAAATTTTATCGGCGTGATTGACGAGTTGAGCACCAATCGCATAACGACGAATCAAGCTAATAATATCGGCAGTGATTTCGACGTTGGACAGCTGAGAAATTGCGGCGTTGAGTTGGTCGGCAGTAAAATTTTTTTCACTCAAGGCAAGACGCAAGCTCTTTAAGTCGGCGCGAGTCAAATCCTTCGGACGCGTGCAAACGATATTTAGCGCGGCAATTTCATTCCGATTCGTCGTAATAAATTTGGTGAACTCGTCAAGATAATCTTGCGGTCGTTTACCTTCACCAAAATCGACTTCGTGAGCTGTCAGAAAATCTTCGTGCTCGGAAATGACAAACGTCCTGCCATGAGAAATTTTTTCTTGCAAAGAATCCGCATGACTTAGCAGAAAATCTCTGGCGTCGTGTGCGGTCAAAGTTTTGAGCGTGTCAATGAGTTCTTTTGTAGTATCGTCGAGGTTGCGACGGCGAAGCCTTGCGATAATTTGATTGACAAGATTTTGAACAGCTTTATCGTCGTCAAGATTTTTCAAGTTGTCAAGCAGCTGAGTAAAGGTCACCGACGAATTGGCGACGACAGGTTTCATTTCGCTGACAGGTTCGAGGGCTTCATAAATTCCAACTGCGTCAAAGATTCTGAAATGAGTTTTGCCAATGTCGGGACAAAGGCGGGTTGCACGACCAAGCATTTGTTCAAAAAGGATACGAGATTTGACGTGCCTCATAAAAACGAGTGTGTCAATCGCGGGCACGTCAATACCGGTCGTAAGCAAATCAACAGTCACTACAATATTCGGATAGCGTTCGTTTTTAAAGCGTCGTATGGCGTCCAGAACACGTTCCTTATCGCCAATGATTCCCGTGATTTTTGTAATGGCTTCATTGCTTATGCCACGCGCAGTGTAAATGTCTTTGAGAATCTGAACGATTAAATCGGCGTGCATGTCGCTCACGGCAAAAATCAACGTCTTGCCGGAGCCTTCAGGGTCGATGTAATTTGAAATTTCCTTCAGCACTACGCGATTAAAATTCTCGTTGACGACTTGCCGATTGAAATTGTCAATATCAAAATCCAGCTCGTCGGCAAGCAGTTCGCTGACAAGTTCGCCGGTTGCAGTGTCGCACATCGTGACGGTCTCGCCGCGCCTGTAGTGAATGCCGCTTTCGGAAAGTTGCGTTTTCAAACGGTGCGGCGGGTCGTGGTCGACGAGATGACCGTCAACGACAGCCTCGCGGTAAGTGTACTTGAAAGCCGGCTTGCCAAAAATTTCAGTGGTGTGTAAAGCAGGCGTGGCAGTCAGCGCGATTTTCACGGCGTCAAAATATTCAATGACGGCGCGATATTTGCTTTGATAGTCGCTTTGGTCTTTGAATAAAATTTCATCGTCGGCAAGTTCACGATCGAGGATATAGCCACGATGTGCCTCGTCGATAATTATCAAGTCGTAATCCGTTACACCAGGAATAAAATCTTCACCGTAAAGAATTCTTTTGACCATGCTTTGAACGGTAGCAATTTGCAAGCGAGTTTCTTTGCCGAAAGTCTTGTCGCCGAGTTTGTTGACGTTGTAGATTTTATCGAGTGGCAATAAATCTTCGAGCTTGACGGTGGCGAAAACATCTTGAGCTTGTTCGCCGAGTGAATTCCTGTCGACGAGAAACAAAATCCGGCGAAAACGCTCTGCCTTCAAGAATCGGTAAATCATTCCGAGGACAGTTCGCGTCTTGCCGGTGCCTGTCGCCATCGCGACTAAAATATTTTTCCGTCCGTCAAGAACAGCTTTTTCAACTGCTTGAACGGCTTTTATCTGGTAGTCGCGCAGATTTAATCCGTCATCGTCGCGCAACAAATCAAACGACAAACTTTGCAGCGTATCGTTGCCCGCCGAAATATCGCGTTCGAGCAGTTCAAGAATTCCCGTCGGACTTATCCAGCCGCGCAGGGCTTTTGGCGCGTTGTCAGGTTTACGCAAATCAAGAAACCAAATGCCGGATTTTGTTTCGAGCTGTTGGTTATAAGGTCTGCCATTAGTCGCGAAGACGAAAGGAACTTTAAAGCCGCACCAATCATCGAGCCGATAAATTTTATCTTCGTCGCGAAAAGTTCGCGAATATTCTTTGCACTGGCAATCAATGACGGCAGGAATGTCTTTATAACTCGCCTTAGCCTCAATCGTAGCAATCATTTTCGTCCCGACGAACAGTGCATAATCAACAAAGCCGCTGTCTGTCTGCCATTCAGCAATGGCAATGTTGCGCCCGTTTTGCGGACGAATGCCTTTGGAGTAGCGAAGATTTTCAGTATTGACATCCCAGCCGAATTTTCTAAGCTGCGCGTCGATAATTTTGCGCGTCTCGGATTCATTTGACATAATCATTTTCTTTGAAAGCCGACTGTTTTAAGAGCGCGGAGCAGCCGATAAAAATTTCTTTAAAAGTTTTACGATAGTCGCCGTCCGGAAAAGGATCGTCGACGTTAAACGCGCGCCCGTCTAAGTCTGTGAAGAGCCGAATTTTATTTTCAGGGTCGCCGCCGCAAATTTTCTTTGCCTGTCGCAACATGTATTCATCGAGAGCGATAACACATTTGAATTTGCGATATTCTTCTGCGGTGAATCGTTTGGAAACGTGTTTGTCGAACGGAATGTTTTTTTCGCGCAGAACGTCGCGAGCCTTTCCGCTCATGGATCCGCCGCCGCGAGTGTTGCAGCCTGCAGAGTCGACGAAAATTTTTTCCGACAAATTATTTTGCTTGAGCAAGTGACGCATGATGTATTTTGCCATAGGCGAGCGACAAGAATTTCCTGAACAAACAAATAGGATACTGTCAATCTGCGCGGCATCGCTCTGCCAAAGTTCGCCGCTTAAAATGTCGACGCAAGAAAGTTGCCCGTCTTCTTTGGCATGAGTGTCGAGCATTAAAATATTTCTGCCGGGAATTTTGAGCGGAAGATTGAGATTGTATTTTTCCGAGCTGCCAAAAATTTTCTTCGGGCTCTTGTGTCCGACGACGATGACTGCCCTGCCCGAATAGTCGCGATAAAAATTTTTAAGCTTGGGATGATCGAGCAGATAAGTTTTCGTTTGAGCGTCAAGCGGCGCGTTCACATTAACTCCTGCGTGACAGAAGAAATATTTTCGTCCGCCGATCGTAATTGAATGACACAGCGGCAAATTCGTCAGGAAGTCGTAAATCTCTTGCGGGAAGTACGACTCCTTAAGCGCGACTGTCTTTATATCGCGGGCAACTCCTCTGTTTGCTCGTGACATTTTGCCGTCGTTGTCGAAGAGATGATAAATGTACGTTTCATCGACATTGCCGCGCAGAAAGATTATATTTTTCTTCTTCCTGTGCTCAAGAATCCAATGCAGCGTCTCAATGTTTTTGTCGCCCAAGCCGTAAAGATAATCGCCCAAAAAAATTACAAGGTCGTCGTCGGTAACAGAAATTTTTTTCCAAAGCGAAGTCAGCTTGTCGAAGGCGGCATGAACGTCGCCGATTGCCAAAATTCTTTTGTAGGGCGAATCGTTTTTGGACGGAATAATTTCGTCGGCGTTGTTGATGAATTTTTTCTCGGTCATTTTTACGCACTCCTTCAAAAAATTTTACCTTCGCCGGTCAAGTCGGAAAGTTTTTTTTCGGCGAAAGTGTTGCCAAGTTCGGCGGCTTTGCGATAAAACTCAAGAGCTTTTTTTATGTCCGGTTCGAGAGAGCCGCAACCTTCCTCGTAAATCTCGGCGATGTCGTAAATAATGCTGCTGTCGGGACGTTCTTCCTTCGCAAGCTTCTTTGTCAAGAATTCCAAGAGCTTTTCTCCGTCAGCTTTGAAATTGGCTCCGCCGTTGCGATAAATCTTGGCGACATCAATATAAGCCCAACTGTCGCCGTATTCATCAGCTTTTAGAAAATATTCAAGAGCTTTGGGAATGTCGTTGAGCTTGAAATAAATTTGAGCGACGATCTTAAAAGACTCGGCAATTTCATTCTTAGTGATGAAAAGAAAATCATCTTCCTCATCGGTTATGCTGTTGCATTTCTTCTGCGCATACTCCAGAAAATAGCCAATGAGCTTGTGCCCGTAAACTTCGATGTCAATTTTCTCCTCGTTATAAAGTTCTTTCAGCCAATGAAACGCACAAAGATAGCCGCGCTCAATCGCTTGGATCAGATATTCAACGGCGCGTCGTCCGTCGATTTGCACAGAGCCGCAACCTTTGGCGTAGATGTCAACGATTCTGAACAATGCCGTACTTTCAAAGTGCACCTTATTTTTCCCGCCGAGCAATTCAATTTCATCCAATCGTTCATAAAGCGCAAGAGCCTTTTGACCGTCGGGAAGAACGCCGCATTTTCCGCAGCGATAAATTTCGGCAATTTGCTTGTATGCGTTTTTGAGACGACTTTCGCTCCGATCGAAAAAGCGTTTGAGAATTCCCGGGTAGTTTTGCTCAACGTCTTCATTGCTTGCGACAAAATTTTTCGTAAGCTCAATGGCTTTGTTAATCCCTTCGAGTGTCTGCGCGAGATATTCGAGAGCTTTGTAGCCGTCGGGCTGAACACCGCCTTTGCCTTCAAGAAAAATTTCGGCGATCTCTTTCGGCATTGTGAAGTTGCAAATTTTTTCCACTGCGTCAAAATATTCGTTGGCTTGATTCATGTCGTCGTAACCGCTTTGAAAATATCTTGCAGTGATTTCGTCGAAAGTCTTGCCTATGTCGAGATTGCTCATGGCGCGAGTATTGCCGTTTTCTGCAAGCCGATTTGTTTTCCATGAAAGATCACTCCTCTCCAAAATTTTCATCAGACTGCCAATATTGCCCGCTGATGATGTCCACGGCAGAAATGCGACTGCGCCAAGAGCCCGTGTCCAACATGAGAATATTTCTGTTCGGCACGGCAAAAGGTCTGGTGTTGTCAAAAATTTCTTTCGGATTCATGTAGTCGACCAAAAATTTATCTTCAAGCGTCATCAGCACGGCACCATCTTTATCGCGTGTTGAAAGCGTCTGTGTCGGCGTGTGTCCCACGACGATTATTTCTTTGCCGTTGTAGCCTCTGGTTCTATGAAAAAATTCCTTGCGAATCCAAATCAAATCATCAACTGTCTGATCTTCAAGCGCGACGGTTGGTCTAACTCCTGCGTGACAAAAAAAATACGTCCTGCCGTCAACTTCAATCGTATAGCTCAGATCCAAATTCTTAATGAAGTTCAAGAACTCGTCAACGATAAATTCGTTTTTCCGTCGAAGTTTAAGCAAGGCGTTAATGGTTTTGTCGCCGCCGTTGAGCACCCACAAAGCCGCATCCACATATTCCTTGACATCTCGATTAGTGAATCGATCTTTCTCGCCGCTAAAAATCTTGTCCAGCAACTCGCGATCGTTCTTAAAGGCGTCAACCAACATAAGCTCATGATTGCCGGCAAGGAACACGAAATTTTTTTTGGTCTGTTGCTCAATCAACCATTCCAGAGTTTCAGCGACATTATATCCGCGATCAATATAATCGCCGTGGAAGATACACAAATCATCATCAGCCACGTTGAGTTTTTTCCATAACGACATGAGCTTATACCAACAGCCATGTATGTCGCCGATTGCCAAAATTCTTTTGTAAGGCGAATCGTTTTTTTGTGGAATGAGATTTTCCATGCCGCCAAGGAAATTTTTAGTTGTATAATTTTCCAAATGATTTCTCTCCTTTATAAAGCTTGCGATGTTATTTTTGTTGAGGTGTTTCCTCAAATACTTGGCGTCTAAAACACTCGACAATTTTATCACAAATATGAGCGGCGACCACTGAATCTGTAGAAAATTTTTACACGATTCCTGCGCGGCTTAATTCTTTAAGTTTCATTTTGGCGCACCAATATTCCAGCTTTGCGCTCTTTCGATAGAAGTCAATCGCTTTGTGCATGTCGGGAGCGACAAAGCCGCAACCTTCCTCGTAAATATTTCCGAGTTCATAAAAAGCTTCGTCCGGTTCACTTATTTCGGCGAGCTTGGTTAAGCATTCAACGGCTTTATGACCGTCTTGAGTGACGCCGCCTTTACCGTTTCGCCAAATATCGGCAAGAACTTTCAGCGCATCGGACGGACTGACAAAAAAATTATTCGTTTCGTTACGTTCAATTATCTCTGTGAGATATTCAATGGCTTTGTAGCCGTCGGGCTCCACACCGGCTTTGCCCTCAAGAAAAATTTCGGCGATCTCCTTAAGTTTTTCAGTGTCATCTTTGGCAAGCTCCGATAAGTATTCGACAGCTTTGTAGCCGTCGGGAACGACTCCAATTTTGCCTTCAAGGTAAAGTCGAGCGGCGTTTTCAAGAGCCTCTTTATAATTTTGGAGTCCTGAACTTTCTATCCCGAAGTCACGATTAACCTTAGCCCAATATTTGCCGTGACGAATCATTTCCTCATAAATTTCAAGCGCGCGTCGTCCATCGGCTTTAAACTTACCGCAACCTTCCGTGCAAATTTCAGCAATGCTCATCAGTGCCTGCTTATCGTCAAGCGCGTCGAGTTTCTCATAAAATTCAATGGCTCTGTAACCGTCGGCTTTTAGACCGCCCAAGCCTTCACGAAACATTTCAGCCGCAAACTTAAAACCGTTTTTGTTACCGTGCTCGGCAGCTTTGATGAAAAGTTCCAAGGCTTTTTGTCCGTCCTGTTTAAAATTTTGCTTGCCGTCGCGATGAAATTCAGCCAATCGAATTGACGCAAGATCGTCATCGAGTTCAACGGCTTGAATTAAAAATTTCAAAGCCTGCTGCGGCGATCGTTCGACTTCACAAAATCCGTTGAAGTAAACTTCCGACAGCTCATACAAGGCGCGGGCTTGCGAATGCAGTTGTTCGGGGTCTCTGTTCGTTGCAAACTCTTTGAGCTTTTGCAGAGCGTCTTTGTCGCCGTCGCGAACTTTCTTGCCTAAATCTCCCGAAAGAGAATCACCGTCGCTGTAAGTTGTTTTTCCGTCGCTGTAGGTAATCATCTTGTTTGCTCCTTTCAAGAAAAAGAACGTGCCGAAAAATTTTTTGACCTTTCGACACGCTCAACATATTTTTTATCAATCGTTATCGTTCAATTTTTTTCGCCACTCGGCGGCTTTAACTTTGTCTTGCGGAATTCCTTCGCCTAACTCGTACATCCACATAATTTTTTTGACTGCCTCGCGATGATAAGGCGTCCTGCCGTCACCTTGAGTAAAAGTTTTCTCGTAGAAATTCAGAGCCTTGACGAAATTTTGGCGCACACCTTCGCCGAGAAAGTAAGCGTCCGCGACTTTGTAAATAGCTTTTGGGATTGAGCGAACCGATTCATAATCTACGACTCTTTCAAGACCGCCGGCAACTTTGTAACGTTCAAAAGTCTCGGCAGGATCTTCGCGACAAACTTCGCCATCCTCCGACATTTTGGCGGCGTAATAGCGGGCAACGCTGTTGAAACGAAACGGGCTGAAATGTCCGAAGTTTTCCCGCGTCCAAGCAATTTCCGAGAAGTTCTTAAACGCTTGCGGCAAATCTTGTTTGGTGCCGAGTCCGCGATAGATCATGAGCGTCATTTTGATTTTCGCCATATTGTAGCCGAACTTTGCGGCGCGACTGTACCATTTGAACGCCTCAGCGTAGTCTTGCTCAATTTTGTTCTCGCCGATATAAAAAACGTCGCCGATAATTGACATTGCCGCGACTGCCCACGAGTTTTGTCCGGTTTTCTTTTTGGTGCGAGCAGCTTTCTTGTACCATTTCAACGCGCCGACGAAATCATTTTTAAGAACGAACTCTTCAGCCATTCTGACCATTGCCATTGGGGAAGATTCGGCGGCTTGTTCCATCCAAGAACTTTCGCCGGTGATTTGAGCAATTTCCATTCTCGCCGAGTTCTCGTCATCTCTGTCAAGTTTGGCAAGCCACTCTTCGGCTTTGGCAATGTCTTTTTCCGTTCCGCGTCCGCAAGCATAATTAATTGCCGTCTGCTTGATTGAATCCTGTTTATTCAATCCGGGCTTATCCAATTCAGCGGAAAGTTTGTACCATTTAAATTTATCTTCAGGGTCGTCCGAGATATAAGCTGTCACTCGCATCGCTTTAGGGTCGCCGGCTTCCGCGCCTCTGCGATACCAAATTTTGTATTCTTCGCCTTGCCAATTTCTTTCCGTGCCAATGCCGTCGTAAATTCGCCGAGCGGTTTCGGTCATTGATTCGGCGTCTCCTGCCTCTGCCGCCATACGATAATATTTGTAAGCCTTAGCCTCAAGTTCAGGGTCTTCTTTTGTTCTCGGCACCTTCAAAACTTCTTCAAGAGTTTGAACGGGAATAACATCGCCGACTTTATCTTCCAAAGCTCCTTTTGATCTTTGCGTATAAAAATTCGCAAGCGTCTTCATTGCAGACACATCGCCGGACTCGGCGGCTTGAATCAAATCTTTTTCGTTCATGATTAACGACTCCTTCCAATGAGTTTAAATTTTTTCAACCTGGCTGACATCCAAATCAACGGACATATTTCCAACCAAAACTTTGAGACGTTGCTTAGTATCATCGATACTTTTTACAATCCCAATCTGATTTTCAAACGTGCCCTCTATAATCCGCACATTGTCATTGACCTTAAAGCCTTGAGTGTCGTCGCCAATACGTCTGTCAATCAAATCATTCAGAATCCGTTCGGCTTCTTCTTTGCTCAACGGAATAGGATTTTTATCAACTCCGACAAAGCCCGTGACGTTAGTTGTATTGCGCACGATAAACCAAGAATTTGCATCGACAATCATATCGACAAGAACATAGCCCGGAAAAATTTTTTTCTTGACGACTCGTCGCTTGCCGTTCTTAAACTCGGACTCTTCGCACATTGGCACGATAACATCAAAGATAACATTTTCAAGCCCTTGCGCTGCGATTTTTTTCTTAAGCGCGTCTCTAACCGTATTTTCGCGACCGGAATAAGTTTTGACAAAATACCAAGCACGTTCAGAAGTTCTCTCCAATTCAGGAAGACTTTTCTTTTTGCTTGTCTTATTCATTATGTGCTCCTTTCAGTTCTCGGCTAAAAGTTTGCGAATACGCGCGGCAATTCTTCGACGCTCAACCGCTTGCAGATATTCCCATGTGCACTCATTGTGGCGACGCGTCTGAAATACCATCGTCCTTGCAAAAATATTTCCGCGATCAATCAGATAAATTTCGTTATACGTCTTGTCAATCAGATTCAGAATAAAGTTGAGCGTGTCCTTATCATTTTTCGGAACGCCGTAACCTTGTTCTGCCATCTCCAAAATATTTTGCATTGACTCTTCGTCGAGAAAAGTTTCCGCCAGCTCTTTATACAAGGCAAGAGATTTTTCATAGTCGCCATTTCCGCGCAGAAGGTCAGCAAGTTCTTTCATCGCATCAAAATTTTTTGTCGTCGCCGATTTTGCCAGCCACTCGACATAGTTTTGCTGATCTCCTTCCGTCCGATAAATGTTTGCGAGTTTGTACATGCAATCGCCGTCACCGTCTTGCGCCCAATGAATCAATTTTTCTTTCATGATTGTTTGCCTCCGTTCTTTTAATGAAATTGTTTTCTTGAGTATTTCAACTCCGCCGGTATTTTATCTAAGCCGCCGTCGGTCGCTGTATCGGATTCTCGGCGTCTCCGCTTAATCTCCCGATACCGAGGTCTTTCTGTACTCATTTGCAGTTTTCAAGGATCATTTGTGAATCCGCAATGCGAAGTATAGCAGAAATCAAAATGTCATTTCGTGTAAAAAAAATAGCCGACTGCATGTTTTGATAGCGGTCGGAAAAATTTTTGTTCGCATTTAGCTTTCAATGTGAAGCTCCGCAAGTTCTTCAAGCTTTGTGGCGGCAAAGGCGTTTCCTTTTTGAGCAGCCAAGAAATACCAATGCTGCGCTTGTTCGTAATCCTGCGCGACAATTTCGCCGGTCTCGTAAATCGAACCGAGCTTGCACATTGCAATTACGTTGCCGTTGCGTGCCGCCTTGGTGTAATAATCGAGAGCGCGTTCATTGTCGATGTCCACGCCGTAGCCATACTCATACATTTCAGCCATACGAAACGCCGCGTTGACGTTGCAGCCGCAGCTGAACGCAAAAGAATACAAACCGAATGCTCTGGAATAATTTTGCTCGACGCCGCGACCGTAGAAATACATTTCGGCAAGAGTGTATACCGCCGGGGCATCACGCAAAAAAAATAAAGGCGAACGGTCAAGCCAACAAGCCGCCTTTTCGTAATCAACTTCCGTACCGATGCCGTTGTAGTACATCAAGCCGACTTGCGTTATCGCTTTGCTGTTGCCGAGTTGAGCCGCTTTAATGTAATGAGCAAGCGCATTTTCAAAATCTCCGGCGAAATAATACTTGTCGGCAATTGAAAGCTCTCGAACACCTTTTCTGTCTGACATAAAGATCAGTCTCCTAACTTTTTCAGAGCCGCCATTAGTCTTTCGCGAAGTTTTTTCTTGATTTTCAGCGGGCTTATTACCGTGACTTTGTCGCTGTAGCGCATGAGCCATTGATAAAGTCCGTCGTTGTCCTGCACCGTCATTATCGTTTGAAATTTCTCGTTGTTGTTTGCAGACGGTCGGACGATTTGTTTCAAAGTCAGCTGCGTGAGTATCGTTTCCAAAAAATTTTTATCGAACTCAATCGTCACGTCCACTGTCGGCGAAGTATTCGTAGCCATGTAAATATGCTCGCGCATGTAGCGATCCAGCGAAAAATTTTTGAAGGAAGTCTCATTCAATTTAAGGTTGTTCTCTATTTCGTCAAGTCTTGCTCTCGTTGCATTGTCCGTATAGTATGGATGAGATTCCATGGCATAGCGCGCGTAAAAATCAATTCGTCTAAGCGTTTCTGTGTTCTCTTCCAAGATTTTCAAGTTTGTTATCAGGGAAACTTTAAAATGTGTGAGCTGCTGTCCTTCCGCCGTATCGCAATTCGGATAATGCGAGTAAGCGATAAGATAACATTCGTCTTCTTCCCACGTCAAAAAATACGGCGAGACCCGGAAAGTTTCTGTGATTTTCTCGTGCGACTTTCGTTGTTTCTGCCGCGTTTGCAACGGAACTTTTTCATCCTCATATTTAAAACTTCGCTCGTAAAGGTTAAACGTCACCTGTCGTCCCTCGATTATGGCTTTCAGCAGCTCCGATATTATCGGCAAAATTTTTCGGTGCGTTTTGCGACGAATGCCCTGCCATATTTTAATCTGCTTATTTACAATGGCATAGCTGAACATGTCGCCGGTTGTGCCGATTAAGCTTTTAAATTTTTTGATGATGGTTTCGGTCTCTTCCGTTGAAATTGAAGGCGTTCGATAGAGCGCGATAACAATCAGCGCAAATTCTGCGGGCGTGAAAAGAAATTCTCTGCCTTCGTTTGCATTGTAATAGCCAAGCTTGTTGTCGGCGCAAGTCTCTATTTTGTAAAGTTCGGGCAGCAGATTCATATCATTAACGATTCGACTTACGGTCGGCGGAACTTTGAACTTTTTAGGATTCATCAGCAATTCAACATCAGGTTTCGGAAAATCCTTTGGAAAAAGTTCGTGCAGCGTCGTTTCGACTTCCTTGATAATTTCCCGCGCTGTTTTCGGATTTTCTCTGTCCGTATTTTGCAGAGCATTGACTATCAGCAAATCTTTAATGAAATTTTTGGAAAAAATTTTGGCTTTAGAACTCATGATAATTCTCCTGACTTTATATCACAGACGAACGACCGTATAAATGAAGAAAGCTCGACAGCGTTTCCGTCGCACTGCCAAGCTTAATCCGTTTAATGGTTTATTTCAAGAACTTTTGGGCAAAAATTTCAAGGCTCGAAATGCAATTCAAATTTTTATGGGAATGGTCACGATTACAACGGTTCCGCCGCCTTCGCGTGGTCGTATCGTCAATTTTCCGCCGCACATCATTTTCAGTCGTTGTTGTATGTTCGCCAAAGCTGTATGCGGTTCGTAATCGGCGACAGGCTCAAATCCCGGTCCGCTGTCTTCCACGACAATTTCACTGCCGAAATCTGTCTGCCGTGTTTGAATTGAAATGCAAAGCGGAGCGTGTTCCGGGTCCATGCCGTGCTTGACGGCGTTTTCTACGATTGGCTGAAGTGTCAGCGGCGGCAACCGAAAATTTTCGTGCGGCGTATCGTACTCAACCAAAAGGCTGTCCTCGAACTGAACCTGCTCAATGGAGAGATAGGCGCGCGTGTGTTCCAATTCGTCGGCGAAAGGAATAGTCTCTTCGCTTGCAATGGCGGTGAAATTTTTGCGGAGATAAGTTGTAAAATCTAACGTGACTTGTTGAGCTTTTTTCGGGTCTTGCGCACAAAGATAGTAAATGCTCATCATGGCGTTATAAATGAAGTGCGGTCGCATTTGCAGTATCATGATATTGGCGCGCTGATTGGCAATTTCCCGTTGCTGCTCAAAATACTGCTCAATCTGATCGTAAAGGATGATGACGAACAGCGAAAGAATTGAAACGCACACGGTTAAAACGACGGTCGCGAGAAGTTCAGTAATAACACCATTGATAAACACGACGACCTGCAACGGCAGCAGATGAATCAGGAAAGCGACGTAATATTTTTTGGGCAACTTGTCGCGTCGCTGTATCACGCTTGCCGTATTCAGAAACATAACCACAAACATTGGAGCCACCATAAGCGAATGCCAAGAAACTTGTACAAATTGGTTGTCCGGCGTGACGTAATAAAAAATCGTCGTAAACGGTGCTGATGTCAACATGATAAAATATATTACCCACAAGGCGATAACAGTTCGGGAAAGTGAACTCTTCCGCAGGTCTTCGCCGCAAGTGTGTAACAGGTACGCCGTAAACATTGGCATCGGTATCGAAAGGAACAGATATTCAAAATAGGCAACAATTTCTTCCACAAGTGCCATGCTCGGATCAGTGTAAACCAACAGGTCGACGAAAGCAGAAATCATATACAACATTAAATCGGCAAACAAAATTACGAAGAAACGTTTGTTCCATTGATTCATGCCGGGAATCATGAAAGAAATCCAAAGTATCAGCACCGTCAATGTAATTACCGCGCCGCATACGAAGAAATAAAAATTTTCCAAACTCATTCATCTGCACCGCCCAACGGAAACGGATAGCGAAGGTTTTTCAGTTGCGCACGTACATTTTCGGACGTAATCGGCTTTAGCAGGAATCCGCCGGCTCCTGTGCTCCACGCGTCAAAGGAATATTCGACGTACGCGGTCAGATAAACAACGTTCGTTCGCGGATTTATCTCAAGCAACGAGCGGGAAAGGTCAAAGCCGTTTGTTTTGCCCGTTCCCATTTCAATATCGAGAAAAGCCAGCGCAATTAAATTTGTCTTGGCGTATTCGATCGCTTCCAACGGTCGAGTAAAGCCCGTGATTATGGCATTGGGCATCACTTCTTCCAAAATCGGCAAGGCACCCGAAAGGAAAATTTTTCTGTCGTCCACCATGATAACTTTCGGTTCGTCGTCGCTTTCCAGTACAGCCGAAATCAATGTATTAACGTCCGTACCGAGGCAACGTGAGAGACGTACAATCATTGCGGCGTCCGGCAAACGACTGCCGTTTTCCCAGCGAGCAACCGTCGAACGAGTCACGTACATTCGTTCTGCCAATTCCCGCTGAGAAAGTCCTTTGGCTGTGCGAAACCTTCTCAAGTTTTCTGCAAACAGTATACGCATTTTTTTTTGCTCACTTCAATTTTTTCTGTAGTTTAATCATGCAGGGCGTGAAAAACAATACAAAGCAAGTGTGACATTGTGGAACGCATCAAATTCGAGACTGAAAATTTTTTTGCAACAAAAGAGCCGCTCCGACGTTTGGAACGGCTTTTTTATTTGCAATGTCAATTGAAGTTCCGCTTTAATTCGGTTGCTTGATTGCCGCGCGATAATTTTCTATCCGAGATGCCGGCGATAAAAACTTTCAAGGCAAATCTTCCGCCGTTCCATAAATTTTAACGAGCATATCCATTCCCGACGCTTCCAAAACTTCTTTGATCATGCCGCTCGCGCCGAACAGCACAAATTTTTTCTTGTCACGTTTGGATTTTTTCGCCATACGCAACAAAACTCTGAGTCCCGCGCTCGAAATGTAGTCCATCGCCGTCATATCAATCGCAATGTTTTCGTGCGCCTGCAGGAATTCGTTGCCGACCTTATCGACTTGCGACGCCGTCACAGTGTCCACGCGCCCGATTATCGAAAATATTGCCCAGTCGTTGTGTGTCGTGCTTTTAAATTCAAGTTCCTTGCTCATTCGCTCTCGTCCTCCATAAATTTAAATTTTCTCGCGGCTGATACAGAATCCAATTCCTCTAAGTCAAGTTCACGGTCAAATTCGCGCCGGGCTTTCCGCACCGATAAAATCCTGCGCAATAATTCTTCGCGAACTCGGCTTAAACTCGCAAAGTTGATTCTTTTTAGTTCTTCCTCGACGTTCATGACAAGCCTGCCCTGTCGTCCGAAAGTTTCATGCCCAATTTCAAATGGTTGCAAAATAATTCGCCGTCGCGCCCGAAGTGATACGACATTTCATCGAAGATGCGCCGCATAAACGAAATGCCAAGCCCGCCGACTTTCGCCGACTCCAAGTCAGAAGGTTTTTCCTTAATCTCTTCTTTCAAGAGCGGATTAAACGGCTCGCCGCTGTCTTTCAGCTCAATGAAGAAATGTTCAGCCTCGCGATACGCACGAATCGAAATTTCTCCGACTTCACTTCCCGTGTAAGCGTAGTTGATGATGTTCGACGCCGCTTCTTCAAAGCCCAACTCCAAATAAATCTGCTTGTCGTCGGGAACGCCTGCCTTTTCTGCCGACTCCATCACGAAATCCAGCATCGAATAATATTCCTCGCGTGTTGCAGGAAATTTTTGCCATTTCATTATATCACCTCGCCGCCGATAGGTTTAGACGCCAACTCACAAAGAATTTCAAGTTCCGATTTGCCGTCGACTGAAATTTTATCAAGAAATTTATTGACCGCCGCATAAATTTTCGGACGTTCAAGCGGAAAAACTTTTTGGCAGTAGAATTGCAAGCGACCCGTGCATTTGTCGCCATCGAGCCCGAAAAAAAATTCTCTGCCTGTCCGAGTCAAAATTTCCAAACGTCGCGACTTGTCCGAGTGTGTCCGCCAAAATTTCGTCGAGTGCGTGATTTTTCATGCCGCCGAACAATCTCAACGTTTCGTAATGCGCCGACTCGTGTCGAAGTCTGATTGCGTGCGATTTTTCCGACCAATCTTCCGCCGTCAACGACAATTTTTCTGCGGGAATGTTGCTGTACGGTGCGCGGTTGAGCAAAAGGATTCGGTGCGGCTCGCCGTCAATCGTCGCCGGTATCGTGAATGCGTTGACTGTCAGCGGTAAAATTTTTTTCTCGCGATTCATCAGCCACGCCGCCAATGTCGTGAAGTCGTCGTGATTTTCCGTGTCGATGACGGGCAACTTTCCCGCCAGTGTTTGTGCGAATGAAATTTTTATCGCGCCGCGCAGTTTCAATTCCCTGCCGTAAAGTTCGGACAAAAATTTTATCGAATCGACTTCGCGCCATTTGACTAAAAATTTTTCGTCGGCAAGCGGCAAACTCGGCAAAATCTTTGGAACGTCGTAGCAGTGCGCCAAATATTCTTCAGCCGTCAATTTTTATCGCCACCGTTCCATTTCAAAGCCAACATCGTAATATCGTCGGACTGTTCGGCGTCGCCCGCGTGAAGTTTTATCGCCTCGCACATATTCTCAAGCAAAATTTCAAGCGACTCCGATTTATCTTCGCCGTTCAGGACTTCGAGCAAATGATTTTCGCCAAAAAGTTTGCCCGCAACGTTCATTGCTTCCGTCACGCCGTCCGTGTACAGGAAAATCATATCGCCCGCCGACAAAACAATTTTCTTCTGCGGAAAAGGCACGTCCTCATCAATGCCGAGCATACAGCTTTTGCCAACGTCCATGAATTCAAACTTGTTGTCGCGACAGACAAGCGGCGCGTTGTGCCCGCCGTTGACGTAAACGAATTCGCCCGTCTGCAAGTTCAACATTCCCATGAAAACCGTCACGAAAAGCATTTCGTCATTGTTTTTGCAGAGCTGTTGATTGGAAAGCGTCATCACTGCGGAAAAGTCGTCGGGATTATTCATCGACAGCGCGAAGTTTTGCAGAATCGTTTTTGAATTTGCCATGAACAGCGCGGCAGGAACGCCTTTGCCCGAAACGTCGGCTATCGTGATGACCAAATGATTTTCGTCGAGCAGATAGAAATCGTAAAAATCTCCGCCGACTTCTTTTGCCGCGTGCATCGTCGCGAAAATTTCAAAGTCCGTGCGGTCGAAATCAAAATCATGCGGCAACATGCTCTGCTGAATATTCGTCGCAACGTTCAATTCGGTCGAAATGCGTTCGTTCTCGGCAGTCTCTTTCGCCAAGTTCGCCATGTAAATTTTTAACTCGTCGGTCATTGCATTAAAGCACGTCGCAAGGTGTTCAATCTCGTCGCCCGTGTGAATGTCCAACTTTTTATCGAGATTGCCGCTTGAAATTTCGCGCACGCCGTCAGCCAGTTGATGAATCGGACTCAAAAATTTATTTGATTCGCGAATGGCGGAACGCAAAACGACAATCAACATGCCGACAATCAGAGCTGCGGAAAACAGCATTAAAAACATAAAGAGTCGTTCAATGTCGCCTTTGAAGTCGTTCATTTGCTGCATGATTTTATCTGTGGCTGTGCCGGCGGCAACATTAACGCTTTTATCTTCGATTATCCTGCCGAAACTCCAATTTGCAATTTTTATCGGCGCAAACGCTATGTAGTACTTGCCTTTAAAAACTTTGCCGTTCAATTCCAAGCTCACAACGTCATTTTCCATGTCCGTCATTCGCTTGAAGACCTTCGCCAAGTTTTCATCTTCACAAAGCCGCATATCGTTATCGCCGGCTGTAAAAATCCCGTCCTTTTCCGACGACATGATAATTTGTCCGTCTTGATTCACGATAACGGTTTTCATATCTTCATTTGAGTCCGAGTCCATCAGAAACTTGTAAACGTAATTGATCTCTGCACCGATTCCGACGCCGCCAGCAAAATTTCCGTCCGCATCGTGATAAGGATAAGCACCGTACAGAAAATAATTGCCGTCGACGAGTTGCGGCTTGGTGAAAAGTCCGTTGCCCGTCTCTTTTATCGTTTGATACCAGCTCAATTTGTTTTGATAGTCGTCCGACAGCGTTACAAAAGTTTCGTTCGGATTGTAATCGACGCCGATGATATAATCGTTCTCGGAAACTATCATGATGTTGGCATTTTTGCCCGTATAATATTTTTCGGTCTGTGAAATTATAAAATCGCCAATGTTCGACTCCAGATAAAGCTCCGCCAAAACTTCGGACGAAACGTCTTCCGCATTTTTATTGAGGAAGTGAGCATAAGCCTTTCCCACAGGAACTTTTTCATTTTTAGGATTCGGCAGGCGACGCGGAAGGTACTGCGACTTATTTTTTAAAATTGCTTCCATGTCAGCCGCGATGTATTCCACGTCCGTTGACAGCTCTTCCATTTTTCTATTGATAAGATCGGCGCGTATTTCTACTCTTTCGCGAATGTATGATTCTGTTTGCTCGCGATAAAGTTTTTCCGCCAAATATGCCGTCTGTTCGCCCCATTGATAGCCGCGTGCGGTTATTTCAGATTCAATGAAATACAAAAACAGCGGCGCAGTCACCAATATAAAAAGGAACGTCACCGCGACGCCTGAAAGTGACAGAAACAAAACACTCCGCCGCAAGCTCTTCTTTCGGAACGTCTTGTTAAGAAAATTTGTATATGCCTTGAGCTTTTCTATCATTGAAAATTCCGCCTTATGCAACTACTCGTTTCAAACCTAAACTTTTGGCAAGCGCAATGATTTTGTCGTAGTAGCCGCCTTTGAAAAAATTGCACGTGCTTTTATCAACGCCGAAAAAATCTCCGTCGCCATTGTCGTACATTGCCATTCCGCGACAGCCGCCGCCGCAACGATTTTTATAATCGCAGTCCGCGCATTCGGGATGTTTTTTGAAATATTCGCCAAGTCGCGTGGTCATAAGACGCATATACGTTTCGTCGTCCAAAATTTCCTTCAAGCTCTTGTCCGTTATTCGAGAAAAAAATTTTTTGTTGCCTTGAGCATAATTCATCGGCATACACGGAACTACAGAGCCGTCGCAATCGATCTGCATGTAGTTTCGCGCGTGTCCGCACACGCAATGATTGTCGCACTTAAAATTTTCAGCCATTTTGACAATCGGAATTGAATATTCGGTCGTGTCGTAAGCCGCAAACATTCCCGACAAATGCAATGGTATCGGCGCGCCGTCGGCAATGTATTGCGGAATATATTCAAGGAAAAAATCATCTTGTTCTGCTCGCGTCAAAAGTTTGTCTTGCATGTCGTAAGCCGCGCCCGCCGCAAAAATTCTTCCAATGCCTACCGAATCGACGCCAAGTTTCGCCAAAAGTTTCACGCTCTCGCGAACAGAGTCAAGGTTGCCTTTGTGCAGGTCGAAAGATACATGTATGTTAAGATTTCTCTCGTGCAACAGCTTGACCGCCCGATAAAAAGCTTTTTCCGCGCCGTTAAAGCCTCTAAGCCAGTCGTGGCAACCGATTCCGTCAAAACTTATTTGAAAGCCCGGACGCCAATTCCGTTTCTCCATCTCGGCAAGAAATTTTTCGTTAATCAGAATTCCGTTGGTGAAAATTTTTTTGACTCTGATGTCTTTGGCAAACAGCTCGTCGACAATTTCCCAAAAGTCTCTGCGAATTAAAGGCTCGCCGCCAATCAACGACACGCTTTGAACGCCGCAGTCAGCCATTTGCGCGATGATGTCCATGCATTGCTCGTGCGTGAACTCTTCAACTTTTTGCGGCGACGACGACATATAACAATGTCGACATTTGCAATTGCATCTGCCAGTTATCAGCCACGCAATCGCGCGCAAAAATCGGTTGTCGTGAAATTTATACTCCTGAGAACTTTCGAGCGGCGAAATTTTTTCTGTGGTCTCAACATAACCGTCCGCGATAAATTTTTCAATGATTTTGCGTTGCGTCTCGTCAAACGATTCGCTTGCCGTTTTTCCGTCGCACAACTTGAGCACGTTATATTTTTTCGTCGGAAAGAAATTGACCTTCCGATTCTCGCGATTAACCACGCCGGTCGGCAAAAGTTTCCAGCCGCGCAACATGTATTCGCTTTTGAGTCTGTAAAACATTTCTTCACCTTGTCTGAAAAAAAAGGCAGGACTATTATTAATCCCGCCAAACAAATTTCTTTTTTTCGTCATTTGTTAAGATGTGGTGCACGGTTAGGATCACAGTCTCCGCCTTTGCCGCCTGCGACAGCTTCGAGTTCGTCGGCAGAAATTTCGCCTTCCTCGTCAGCATCTTGAGCCGCGAAATAAGCTTTTGCCTCGTCGAGAGAAATGTTGATGCCGAGTGTTTTGGCAAGTTCGCCGAGTTGAAGGATCTGCTCATCTGTCGCGTCCTCAACAGGAGTTTTGCCGATAATCTTTTTGACTTCAGCCCTGACCGCGTCGTCGCTCATAGCTCTCGTGTAGAATTCCTGAAACTTATCCATAGTGAATACCTCCGTTAAATTTTTGTTGCTGTCGATTCAGCTTGTCCCTTGCGGCTCAAATTTTTACTTCCTAATCATATATACGCTCGAAAACGCAAACCGTTAGGGCTTCCGAAAAAAAAATTTTTCGCGCCGAATTCGGTTGAGCCTCGCCGCCATTTTACTTGACACAGAAAAAATTTCAACTAAAATTTACGCGGGTGATCATCATGCGAAAAATAATCAACGCTGCGTATCAAGATTATACTTTCTTGTTTCGGGACAGTCGCACGACTTATTCCGACTTGTGCGTAAAAAAATCTGCCGCCGAAAAAAATTTTTACATCATGATTGAAGACAATTTTCCTGCGGGCTATATCTGCGCGAGCTCTGAACGAAATATTCTTTATGTTAATTACGCGTACACCGTGCCGGAAAAAAGAAGTCGCGGGATTTTTACTTCGCTGCTGAAATTTCTGACCGAGCTTGAGGAAAATTCTGCAGTTATGGTTCAAAGCCCGGCTGCCGATAAAAAATATTCAAAGACCGTCGCCGATATCTGTGAAACGCTTGGCTTTCAAAAAAATTCCGTCTGCAGAACATCTTGCTCCGATTGGAACTGTCTTCGCGAGTGGAAAGAAATTTTTTTCGATAAGTTCATGGCGGACAAGGGCAATAAATATCTCGAATTCTTTGCGCGGCGTGATTTTAAAATTTTGTCATTTGCAGACGCGTCGTCGGAGCATTTGGAGCAGCTCTATCATTCGCATGAAAATTATTTCGGCAATACCTTCGACGTGAGAAAATATTTCGACGGCTACGACAAAAATCTTGTAGACAATGACTTGAGCTTTGTCGCCGTTAAAAATGACGAAGTCGCCGCGTACTTTCTGACACTCGCGGTCAATAAAAATAATCTTATCGCCGAACAAACTGCAGTCGCAAAAAAATATCTCGGCAGCGGCTTGATGTTCGTTTTGCTGAATGAATTCGTTCAGAAACTTTACGCTCGCCGGTGCGATAAACTTGCCTTTGCCGTTTACGAAGACAATTTCGCCGCGATTAAGTTCTACGATAAAATTACCGGGCAGCTCAAAACTTCGCACGGATATATTTGCAAATTCCTGTTGAAAAAATGATTGGAGGAACCTTCATGACGAATCTTGAACAAAAAATTTTTGACAAGCTGATTGAGCGGCTGAACATTGCGCCGAGCGAACTTGAAGGCGTCGACGAAAATTCACCGCTCTTTGAAGGCGAGACCGACGAACCGTCATTTAATCTGGATTCTCTCGACAGCCTGGAACTGATTTTTCTGATTGAAAGCGAATTCGGCTTTGAAGTGCCCGCAGAAGATATGAGCAAGTTCACGACGATAAAAGCAGTCGCGCAATACGTCGACGAACATTTGAGGGCAGGCAAATGAATCGCGCGGTAATTACCGGGATCGGTCTGATTTGTTCCAACGCCGAAAACAAAAAAGAATTCGCCGAAACATGTTTCAGCGGACGAGTCGGAATGAAAGAATGCAAAACTTTCACGACCGCAGGGCTGACCACGCCTTTTTTCGGCGAAACCTGCGATAAATATTCTCTTGACGCGCCGTATGATAAAAATTCGCTCACTGACAACCGATATTATTGCATGTTGGAAAAATCTCTGCGCGAAATGATGACTGACGCCGACATTGACAGAGATTATGTAAGTTCGCTCGGAAAGAGTTGCCGAATGTTTTTCGGGACGTTCATTTACACTGCCGAAGCCAGAAATTTGCGCCGCAGAGCACGAAAAATCGGCGAAGTTGATAATTCAATCGCTTTTGTCAATGATTATTCCGCCTTCGCAAAAAAAATTGTCGGCGTCAAAGGCACGGTCACGACGGTTACAACGGCTTGCTCTTCGTCCTCGGCGGCGGTCGGCATGACTTTTGATTATATTCGCCACGGCATTTGCGATTGCGCGATCGTTGTCGGCGTGGACAATCTTTCCATTGATGATGCATACGGTTTTCACGCGTTGAGACTTTTGAGCAACGGCATTTGCAATCCTTTCGACAAAAATCGCGACGGAATTAACATCGGCGAAGGCTCTGTCGCATTTTTTATTGAATCATTGGAGCACGCGAAGGCTCGGCAGGCGAAAATTTATTGCGAATTGGTCGGCTACGCTCTTGGAAACGACGCTTATCACATAGTCAGTCCCGAACCTTCGGGCAAATCGGCTTGCAATGTGATGAAAAATGCTCTTGACGACGCCAAAATCTCAATTTCCGCCGTGGATTACATTAACGCGCACGGAACGGGAACAATTTTAAATGACTCTATGGAATTGAAGGCGATTGAAAAATTAATGGCTGATACCGACAAAAAAATTTGGGTGTCTTCCACAAAATCGATGATCGGGCATTGCATGGGCGCGGCGGGCGCGATTGAAATTGCGAGCGTTATCCTGTCGATGAATCACAAAAAATATATTCCGATGCCGAACTTGAAAAATCCTATTGAACACAGCGAAAAAATTTGCATGTCGAGTGAAACTTTTCCGCTTGAGATAAATTACGCGCTCTCAAATAATTTTGCGTTCGCCGGAAACAATTCCGCATTGGTTCTGAAAAATTTCAAGGACGGAGATTAATTTATGAAACCGATTTACATTCAAGGCGTCGGAGTCATTTCAAGATTTGCGCTCAACTTTGAAGACTTGCTAAAAATCGCCGCCGATGAATCGTTTGCCATTAATTTTGATAAGAAATTGTCTTTCGCGCCCAATGCGCCTTTGTCCAAAATCAGACGTGCTCCGCGTTATACTCGAATGGCAGTTTCTGCGGCGGCTCAAGCCAAAATCGACGCAAATTTATCTGACGACCAAGATAAAGCGCGCGTGGGAACGATATTTTCAAGCGGCTTCGGTTCTTTGGAAAGCACGTTGGAGTTTTCCGATTCACTTTTGCCCGGCAAACCTGATTTGGTGAGTCCGATTTTGTTTTCTTATTCGGTTGCCAATGCGTGCGTCGGACAGATTTGCATTTTGAACGGCTTTACGGGCTTCAGCACATTGTTGACGGCAGGCGACCCTTTGGAATATTCCGCAATGTTGCTTGCGACCGATAAAGCTGACGTAATTTTTTGCGGCGCGACAGATGAATACAACGAGGAACTTGACACTGCGATTAAGTCGTGCGGGATTTTGCAAGAAAAAATTTCTGACGGCGCGGCAGTGTTGATTCTTTCGACCAACGCAGAGAAAAGTTATTGCCGAATAAAAAAATTCTCTTCGGGCTCGCTGGCGGCATATCCTTACATTCACAAAACGGATACGGCTGACAGCGCGGAAGTTTTGGCGGAAATTTTTTCGGTTTATGAAGAGCCGGAAGTTATCTTAACGTCCTGCAACGGCTCTTACTTCGACGCGATAGAAAAAACTGTGCTGAAAGAAAAATTTAGAGCTGCCCGACTTATCGACGCGAAAAAATATTTCGGCGAGACTCTCGGCGGCGGCTATATGCTCAACGTGACATTGGGCGCGGCATTTATAAAGCTCGGACGTTGCAAATCGTTGTTGGCTGCGGGAATCGACGTTCACGGCAATTATCTGACTGCATTTCTGGATTAGACAATCCGTCAACGTCACTCAAGCAATTTGACGCTTGACCAAATCGGAGAAAATTCCGTTCAGCGCAACGAGTTCATCAAACGTGCCGCTCTCAACGATTTTTCCTTTGTCGAGCACAATGATTCGGTCGCAATCTTCAATCGTGCTCAATCGGTGCGCTACGACGATTCGCGTGACGTTCCGCTTGTTCAAACTCTCGGTGACAATGGCTTGAGTGCGATTATCGAGCGCGGAAGTTGCCTCGTCGAAGATTAAAATTGCAGGTTTGGCGGCTAAAGCTCTCGCGATTAAAATTCGTTGACGTTGTCCGCCGGAAATATTTGTCGAGCCTTCGCTGATGAAAGTTTGCATGCCCATCGGCATTTTTTTTATGTCTTCGTCGAGACCGGCGGCTTTTGCGGCTTCCCAAGCGTCTTCTTGCGTCAAAGCAGTCGCGCCGACAATGTTTGCAAAAATATCGCCGCTCATGAGTTGTCCGTTCTGCAAAACGACGCCCATTTGACTGCGCACCGACGAAACGTTGAGTTCCGACAAGTCTTGACCGTCATAATAAACTGCGCCGCTTTTTGGCTCTTCAAAACCGAGCAGCAATCGGAGCAACGTCGATTTTCCGCAACCGCTCTTGCCGACAATCGCAACGTTCTCGCCCGCCGCAATCCGAAAACTCATGTCGTCGACAACATTTGGCGAATCGGCTGTGTAGGAAAAAGTTAAATGCGAAACTTCAATCGCGCCGCTCAAAATGTCCGCGTCCGGCTTGTCGGCTGAAACTTCGGGCATCTCTTCCAAAATCGGTCGCAAGTTCTCTATCTGCGGCTGAATCACGAAGAATTTTTCGATAAAGCCCGTCAGCGTGTTCAAAGCCATATTAAAACTCGTGAACGCTGCTTGAAACGCGATGAACTCCGCGAAGTCAATTCCCGATACGAAAATTTCGCCGTTGAGTTCACCCAAAACGTAAAACGCCACGTAAAAAAGCAACAACGTCATTGTCAACGGCTGAATTGCCGCAAAAGTGTTGAGATATTTGGATTGCAGACTCAGTGCATAATTCCATTTCCATTCCTCGCCGAAAACTTTGCTCCAGAGAAAATAAGCCTGCTCTTCCGCGCCGCCGATTCTGAATTTCGGCAAGCCCGTAAATATTTGCTGAACCATTCCCGAATTTGCATTCTTCGCCGCGACCCATTTGACTTGAAATTCTCCGAACTTGCGGCAGAGAAAAAACGTCACTGCCACATAAAACAGCCACAAAACTAACGCCGCCGCCGTCAACTTCAAGCTGTACCAGCACATTAAAAGCAAACTCCAAAATGAAAACAGCACGTTGAGTATCGCCGCGATCATTTCGCCGCTTAAAATTTCTTTTATCTTTTCTATTCCCAAAATCCTCTGCGCCAGTTCGCCGGATTGAAAGCGTCGGAAAAAACTCGTCGGCAAAGCCAAGATTCTGCCCCAAAGTGCCGCTTCCGTCTGCATGTCGATATGCGACGTGATTCTCAGCACCGCGATTGAACGCACGATTGACACCGCCGCCATTGTGAACGCCGTGACGATTGAAACTTGCGTGACGATAACCAAGCCGCGCCTGTCGAGTATCGGAATTATGTCCGCGAAGATGCTTTGCGTGATAATCGGCGTGACAATCGGAATTAAGCCCGCGACAAAACTTGCCGCCAAAATTTGACGATAATCGACGCGCCAAATGCGATTCAGCATGAATCTCATCAAGTCGACGAACTTCAACGGACGCAACGGCAAGCCCGCATAACATTGGAACGCGCTCGGCTCAATCTGCGCGGCAATTTGTTTGTCAATCAGAGTTCCGTCGAGATTTTTCGCGGTGATAAGTTTGTAAACGTCGGGACTTTGCGGAATGAACGCTGCAAGCTCTTTCTTGTCGCCGAAGTAGCCGATAAAAATTCCGCTGTCCTTTTGAAACCAGTCGCCTTCCAAAGTCACGAGTCGCATTTGCATATTTGCCTTTTGCACGAGACGACGAATCAAACCGATTTGATCGAGGTTCTTGGCAATTTCCGGAGCAAGTCGCAGATTATTCGCGGGCATACCCAAAAATTTGGCGACACTCTTAACGAGGAAAGCAATTTCTTCCAATTTGCCTTCGCCGCCGGAATCTTCGCCGTACAGTGATTCTTCGCCGCGGAGATTGTCAATCGCCGCGTTGATGAGATTTTTTTTGTGACGACTGCGAGTTTCGAGCCGCATTTCCAATCGTTTATCTTCCGCATCAAAACGCATGCCGAGCAGCATCGCGAAAATCTGTTCGTTTTCGGTGAAGTCGTCGAGCAAAGTTTCCAAGTCGTTTTCCGAGCCGCGCAGGACTTGTCCGTTTATCCACGGGATTAACACATCGTCGCCTTTGTCAGCCAAAAGTTTAAGCCACGGCAGCTTTATCAAATTTTGGAACCACGCGCGCATTAAATTTGCCTGTTCGAGCGGCGAAACTTCGTTGAACGATAAAATTTCAAGCTCCGAATCTTGCACGGCGTAAATTTGCATGTCGATTTGCTCAAATTCGTCCAGCGACGGATAAGCAGCTCCGTTTATCGGCAGCTCCATTAAAAAAATTTGTCGGAATGATTCTTTTAATTGAGTGACGGCGTAAACTTCAGCCGCGCCCGATTTCAGGCGAACAAATTTATTTTCGTCGTGCAGTTTAAATCGTTGTCCCGCCAAAAGTTTCATTGGCTTGCCTCCGCCGTATTTTTGGTGCTGCCTTGAATCAATCTGCGATAAGCTCCGTCGTGCTGAATCATTTCGCGATGAGTGCCGCGTTCGACGACTTTGCCTTTGTCCAAAACAATAATCTCGTCGCAGTCTCTGATTGTCGAAAGTCTGTGCGCCACGATAAAACATGAACAGCCGCGCCGCCGAATATTTTCCAGAACAATTTTTTCGGTCACGGGATCAAGTGCACTGGTTGCCTCGTCCAAAACCAGAATCGACGGATTGTTTGCCAAGGCGCGAGCAATTTCGAGCCTTTGACGCTGACCGCCCGAAAAATTCAAGCCGCCTTCGGAAACTTGAGCCTCGTAGCCGCCTTCGAGTTTCAAAATGTCGTCGTGAATGCAAGCGTCCTGCGCCGCGCGGATAACGTCATCTTTTTTGGCGGAAGTATCAAACAGCGTGATATTTTCGCGAACGGTGCCCGTGATTTGGAAAATGTCTTGGTCAACGGACGACAGCGAATTAACAATGACATCGCGCGGAATTTCACGACGAATCACACCGTCAAAGAGAACGTCGCCGCTCCATTCCTCATAAAAGCCCGTCAAAATTTTTGAGAGCGTCGATTTTCCGGAACCGCTGAAACCGACAATCGCGACCCAACGTCCCGGCTCCACGTGCAAATTAAAATTCTCCAAAAGCGGCGGCTCAAGCGGACTGTAGCCGAAATTTACGTTGCTCAATTCAATTTCGCCCGATAAGCGCGTGCCGTTGAAATTATTTGCGCGAGTTTCTTCGGGATAATTCAAACCGTCGACTTGATAGCGATAAACGTCGTCGAGGCGTTGCATTTGCATTTCCGTCGTCTGCAAAGTCGTTCCGAGTTTAACCATTTTATCGACCGGCTCTTGAAACCTGCCCATCAAATTTTGAAACGCCGTAAAAATGCCCGCCGTCATCACGCCTTCCATAATCGAAAAGCCGCCGAGTGTGATTATCAGCGCGGAATTTATTCCCGTGAGCAGAGTCGGCAAAACATTCATCGTCAGCGACTTCATTTGAACTTCTTGCGTGCCGATTAAAGCTTTTGAGTGATAGCCTGCCCATTTCGCGAAAAAATCGCTTTCGTTGCCGTTCGCCTTGATAGTTTCGATAATCGCCAGTCCGTTTACCGCAACTCCGAATTCTTTTCCGAGTGCCTGCTGAACTTGCATATTCATATCCGTAATTTGTCGGCGCAAAAGAAAAAAAACGATTAAATCTACGACGCTGAAGCTCACGCCGATAATCGTCAGTGTCACGCTGTATTGAAACAGCAACGCGAGATAAAACAGCGCGATAAGAAAATCCAAGACAGCCGTTGCCGCTTGATTCGCCAAAACTCTTGAGATTAAATCGATGAAACTTACTCGCGACGCTATTTCGCCCGCGTATCGTTGCTGAAAGAAAGTCATCGGCAATCTTAGGACGTGCCAAAAAAATCTTGACGAGTCGGAGAGCGTCAATTTCTTTTGCCAGCGCGTCAGCAAAATCGTTCGCAAAATGTTGAGAATGCCCGTCAAAATGATTGTGCCGATCATCGCCAAACATAACTTCGGCATCCAATCGGGATGTTTGCCGCTCAAGATGTCGTCGAGAAAAATTTGATTGAACACGGGCGACGCCAGACCCGGAAAAATCATTGCCGCACCAATCAGCATGACGAAAATCATTGCAACTTTATCTTGAGCGAGTTTTTCCGAAATGGCTTTGACGACGCTGTATCTTTGACCTTCGCGCCTAAAATTTTCGTCGGGCTTGAACGTCATCGCAATGCCGGTGTAAGACGTGGAAAAATCTTTCCAAGGAACTTTTCGCCGACCCATCGCCGGATCGTTAAGATATGCAACGTCGCCGATAATGCCTTCCAAAACGACGAAATGATTGAATTCCCAATGGATTATCATCGGGAAAGTTTTTTTCTTTAAAGTGTCCGCCTTCCAACGAAAAGCTTTTGCTTCCAAGCCGAGATGTTTAGCCGCTTTTAAAATGTTTGCCGCTTTGGAGCCGTCGCGATTGACGCCGCATTCTTGACGCATCTTTTCGAGCGGAACCCAACGTCCGAAACTCGCCAAAATCATTGCCAACGCCGCCGCGCCGCATTCGACAGACTCCATTTGCAAAATCGTCGACACCTTCACGCGCGAACCGTCTTTTGCCGCGAAAAATTTTTTTATCTTGCCAATCATGCCGTCACCTGCTCCTAAGCCGTTGACTGATCTTGTAAAAAACTTTTTCAATCGGCGGTTGTCGCTCAATGATTATCGAGCCCGTGCAAAAACTTCCGGGCGTTATCGGTTTGTGCTCTCCGACAATCGAAGTCCACAGGTAGCCCGACTCCGAATCTTCATCCTTAACCAAATCGAATTTAATTTCCATGAGCGCGCTGTTTTGAGAAGTTTGAATCCACTGCGCAAGTTGAGCGTTGCCGAGTTTTTGACGGATGCTTTCCGCAGAAACGGGATATTGCGAGACTGCACGCACGACGCCGATTAGACTGCCTGCTTGCGAAGTGTCCACGCCGTTTGGAACAAGTTGAATCGTCATGCCCGGCTCAACACGCTTGCCTTTGTCGACAGGAATATAAAAAACGCCTTTCAAGTCGTCGCGATTTTGTGTAAGGCGAATCGTGCAGACAGGCGAGCCGCTTGAAATAACTTTGCCCTTCTCAATCAAAACTTCGTCAATAATTCCGTCGTAGTCGCTGTAAATGTATTCGGCAATGTTAAGCTGCTCTTTCTTCGCGCCGTATTGATAAACTCTGTTCAAAGCGTCGCGGTCGCTTGAAGCAAGTCCCATGCCGTATTGCGCCATTCGAGTATCAGCCGATTGAGACGCCTGTTCGAGTTGCGCAATTAAATCGCCGCTATGAACATGAGTTCCGGTTTTTACGTAGACAGCAGAAACTTTGCCGCCGGATATGTGCGAAACGTTCACGACGCCTGCAGAGTCCATGATAAGTCCCATGCCGTTAGCTTTGACCGTGAACGCGCCGAAGATTGACCACAGCACGATTGAAAACAGCAAAAGCAAAATTGCCGCCATCATGACCCAACCTATCGGCGTCGTTATCGGAAAAAGCATGTCCAAACGTTCGGGCGAGCGCAATTTATTCAGTGCCTCTTTACTGAAGAGCCGATCTTGTTTAGCCAATGTCGCCGTCTCCTTCAAGCGTAAAATCAACTTTCATACCGTCTTCAAGGTCTTCGGTGCCGCTCGTTACGACCAATTCATTTTCCTTCAGACCGTGCACGACTTCGATAAAATTTCCGTCGTCCGAACCCGTTTCAATCTCACGCCGAAAAATTTTCCCGTCAGCTGCGACGAAAACTTCATTCCGTGCCGGCGAAGTCATTGCGCTAAGCGGTACCGTCAAACAATTTCGCGGGCTCATCATCTGCAAAGACGGCGCGTTATACGTTTGCGGCTCAAGGAGACCTGCGCGGTTATCAATTTCCCAGAGAATTTTTCTGATGTTCGCGGGAACTTCAGGCGACGGAGTTATTTCGATGATTTGCGCAGTAAATTTTTGCTCGCTGCCCGAATTGCCTGCCTCGTATTCCGTATCGTAAATCTTGGAAAAATTTGCGTGGCTGAAACGGAGCGTCGCCACATCTCCGATTTTAAATCGCTTGGTGAATTTGTCTTCAATGTCAACGGAAAAATTCAGCGTCCGAAAATCGCCGACCAAAGCCATCGCCGTTCCTGCCGTCACATACGAGCCTTGCGTTTTGTACAAAATCAAAACTTCGCCGTCAATCGGTGCGGTTATTTCGCTGTATGAACTCTCAATCAAGAGCTGTTCTTTCTGCGCGATTAAATATTCTTTCTGCACAAGCAACGATTTCTTTTGAAGGTGTGAATTTTGAAGATTAACCTGCGCTTCTTTGTATGTCGCTTCGATTTCTTCAAATTTTTCGGTCGAAACTGCGTCTTGAGCAATCAGTTGGCTGTAGCGTTCAAAATCACTCTTCGCGCGTACCAAATTCGTTTCCGACTTCATTATTTCGTTGTCCGCCCGCAGAATTTCATTTTCAATCTTGAGAATGTCAATGTCAGCCTGCCGAAGTTTTACCGATTGCGTGTCGTTCGTCACCGTGAATAATTTTTGCCCTTGAACAACGCGATCATTTTTCCGCACGTCAATTGAAGTTATTCTGCCGTCGAGCAACGCCACTGCGTCCGTCATTTTGTTTGAATAAAGATTCAACGTATCGAGTGCCAGTCTCGGCTTGAGTTGTCGCATTTGAACTTTCGCGCCGCGCAGTGGAATTGTCTGGTTGCTCATTCGCTCCGCTATTTGATTTTCGCCGCGCTGATTCAAATATGTCCCGTATGCCACCAGTGCGATTATCAGGACTAAAATAATTCCCAAGCCTATAAAAAATGGTCGTTTCATTGAACAACTACTTCCTCAAAATTTTTTTTACAAACTTTAAACTACGCGGCAATTCAGCAAGTCAATATTACTTAAAGTTTCTGCAGTCAACTCTACATCGTAACGCGCACACAAATTTTGAACCATGTCGATATAAACTGCAGTTGCTTTGGCATTTTCTCCCGCGCGAATCAAGGTATAAGTTTTCTCTATAAAATTCTTCCAAAGATCGCAGTAAATTTTTTCTGCATCAGTCTCCGAATTTATCTTTTGCACCAACAGTGGAGCAACTCGATAATATTCTTTGATAAGGTCGGCTATGACGGGACTTTCCATTTTCATTTCGTCGCGATAAGCTCGAAGTGTGTTAAGTTCCTCGCAGTCGTCGGGCTTATGTAACGCCGCGCACGCCGCACCGGTGATGACGCAAAAGCTACTGCTAGAGGAAGATTCATGAGATATGTATTCTACTCGCGCCGTGGGTGTCTTCTTTTTTTCTTGAATTTTACGGGCGTTGGCGGATTTCCATTTCTTTACTTTTGTAAACTCTTCGTCGGCTTTTTTGTGACCCAGAGACATTGCTTTTCCAAAAAATTTTTCTGCCGCGTCCAAATCCTGCGAAAAAATTCCGTCGGGATATTGATACAATCTGCCGCGTTTGTAATAAGAATCTGCACTCTCGCATTGCTGCCACCATTCCAAAGCGCGCCGATCATCTTTTAAAACGTGATACAGATCGCCGATTCGTTCTTTAACCGAAAGATCGTTTCCGTCTTTTAAAACTTCTTGGTAAATTTGAATGCAGCTCATAACTTGATTTTTTTCGGCTTCAGTCAAAGCGTGTTGCCCGGCGTGAAGTTTAAACAGCCTTTTGGCAAAATCATCAGCCAAAATTTTTATCGCCGGAATGTAAGCTTTTACTGCCGCAAGTTTAAAATATCTGTTGGCAGCCGCGTAACGATTTTTTGCCAAATTCATCTCGCCCAGCGCGAAATTTGCTTCCGGAACCATTTGGTCGGCCAAAATCTGAAGTGCTTTAAAATCTCCGTCGGCAAGCTCAAAAAGTTTTTTTCCCGCCGGTGCAAAGTCCAATTTAAGTGCGCGCTTGTAATAGTTCACTGCATTTTTCTTATCGCCTGCGTGTTCTTCCCATAATCCGCGAAAATAATTTTCTTCGGGACTTTCAATTAAATTTATGTCGCGAGCGATTTGCATATAATCAAAATCAGAAAAACGCAATTCCTTGGTAAGGCGCAGTTTTGCACGCCGAATAAATTCGTTATCGGTTTCGCGACGCAAACGCATCAACGCATCTGAATTTACGTGTTCGCCCTTCGCCGATCGAAAAATCATTTCGTAAACATAGCAATAAACATCAGCGACTTGATTTAAATTTTTCATGTACTCCACAGCCATTTTAAAATCGCCCAAGTCCACTGCTTTAAAAAATATTTCGCGCCAAATTTCTTTTGTATGTTCGGAACAAGGCATAATTTTTTTAGAGCCCATGTGATTTTCAACGGCGCATTCATATTTTCTTGCTTGCTCCAAAAGCGACAGAGAAGCCGCCCGCAACGTTTCATATTCGCGTTCGACGACATTAAGTTCTTGACGAGTTTCCGACTCCAAGTCCTTTATATTCTTTTTGGTTTCGCTCATCGTTATCAAAGTGATGTCGCGAATTATTTGGCTCTTATCGTCTCGCAGCTGTCGAATTCTTTTCTCGTAAAAATATCTGATGTCCAAGAGTCTGCTTCTTACCGTGTCGGCAAAATTGCAGTTTCGACGCAGGATATTCAGCTGCTCAAACGCGGAAAAAATCTTGTCTTCGAGCAGGATAGAAATTTCTTTAAGCTTGTCGTCCCGCCTCAATATTTCCACGTTCTGCGTGACACAGTTAAAAGAAATCGGATGCAGATTTTTACGCTTTAAAAACTCGTCAAGCAGTTTACGTTTTTTTATCTTGTCGGAAGGTTCGGAGATGAAAATTGAAATCGCGTTCAGCTTTTTTAAAATCGTCTCGGCAAATGGAGTCTCCGCATAAAAATATTCGGGAAAATATATGACGGCGATATTTTGGAATCTTCCGGCTTGTTTCAGGAGAAAAAAACGCAGTATTTGCGGCAGCTTTATATCGCTGCGCCACAGCGAGCCGGTTGCTTGCCGGTATTCGCTCAAACTCAAATCAATCACGTTGCCGACATCATTTATCGCCGCAATCTTTTTATTTCCCACAGTTAAAATCGCCATCAAATTTGTATCGAGCATCAAATTCTCTGCCGTTTCGGAGTCCGTGATATTTTCGATAAAATTTTTGATTAAAGTCCTGTCGAAGCCCACAATTCCGACAAAAGTTTTGCCGATAAGTTCAGGGAATGTCTCAAAAATTTCCATGTCGTCCGCAGCTTTTATGAGTTCCTCAAAAATCTTGTCTTTTTCCGGAAAAGACGATTCTTCCAATGCCACACGAAAATTTTTGTTCAGTTCATTATAAAAAGCCTCGCGAACTTCACGGAAAAAATATTTCTGATTAGATTTGTCGGCGTTTAACAGCTTGGCTACGAGTTCAATGTTTTCCTGTGCACTGCTCATAAATCATACCTTCTCCGCTAAATGCATGAGATCATCAAAATCCCTGTGAATCTTTTCGGCGAGATATTTAAATCTCTTCTTGTTTCCTTGCAACCTGCCGTATTTCTGACACACACGGCTATAAATGTGCACTAAAGATTTAATTGCAAGAATGTCCATGGCTTTATATACGCTGTCGCCCAATTCGTGTTGACGGTTTCCGGTCGATTCAATTGCCTTATCAAAATCTTTGTCAATGGAACGAGTCAAGTTTTTCAATTCGGTTTCCACGTCGTGACTGCCCGCAGCATTTTGACCGGCGAAGTCCAGAAATTGCGCGACAAGATTTTTGCCGAAATATTCTTTTCCTTCATGCGACGAATAGGCCGTAATGCCGAAAATTTTAACGCCTCTGTTCTTTAGAATTTGCTGACCGTGCTCGACTATTGCCCGACAATCGCTTTCCGTCTTTCTGTCTGCTTTGTTCACGACGACGAGCACAGGATTTTCTATCGCCACACGTTGAATGAAATCTATATCTTTATCAACGATGCCATCATCAACTGTAACGAGCAATATCAAAAAATCCGCCGCTTTGACTTGTTGTTCGGCAAGATATTCGTCCGTCATGTTTTCGCGAGTATCAATGTCCGCTTTGTTATAGCCGGGCGTGTCCAGAAAAATAATTCGGTCTCGTTGCTTTGCGGGAAAATTCGGCGTGTATATCACAAGATTTCCTATGAAGCGCGAAAAGCCTATCTTGTACTCTTCAAAAAATCTGTGCGTCATCGCCTGCATTGCGTCCATATCCAAATTTATTGTTCGCCCGCCGGAATAAGCTTGAATTACTTCCTTTTGACCGCCGACAATATAAGTGGGAATTGAAGTGGTCGGGTTTTGGTCTTCAGGTAAAATAATGCGGCTGTCCGTCGTCAAAGAATTTATAAAGCCGGATTTTCCTGCGCTGAAACGTCCGACTATGGCAACAATCGATTTTCCAGACAGCAGGCGAACTTTTTTATACTCCATAATTTTATCGCTTAGCCGCGTGAGCTGACGACTGAGCGCGAGAGTATTTTTTCCCAAGTCCTTAAGCGTCAACAGAATTTCATTGTCCAGCATGTAATCGAGTCTGCCGGCAATTTTGTCCGTGGAAGTTTTTTTCTGATTGTCCGGCAAAAGCTTTGCGATAAGCTCCAAACCTTTTTTCGGGTCGGCAAGATAAGGATTTTCTTCCTGCTCTGCGTCGGCGGTATCGAGAACTTCATTAACGTCATCAAAAAAACCCATGATTCATACTCCACGCAATTTGTTTTTGCATTCGGCGACGCGGGCAATAAATTCTTTGTAGCGTTTAATGCTGCCTTCTTTGTCCTGCAAATTTTTCTGTATGTGAGTAATTCGCGTCTCAATCGCCTTTTTAACATCGTCCGTGAAATAGATTGACTGTTCCTTGAGCGTAGCTTCAATTTGATTGGCTTTTTCTTCGAGCTTAGCGGTTATGTCGCCGGCGATTTTGTTTAGAACTTTGGTTTGTTTAAGTTCAAGGCGCGAAATATCTTCATCTTGAACTTGCGCGGACGGGAACTCTTCAAAAATCATCTGATGATATTTTTCGGCGTCGACAACGGAAAAATCGGGAATCGTCACCTTTGAAAGCACCAGCTCGACGGGAATTAAAATGTCGTTTTCGTCAAAGTCGGCGTCTGCCCTTTGAAAAGCGCGAAGAACTACCTGTTTAATTCTGTTGCGAATCTCGCCGATGTTAATCGCAAATTTTAATCCCTCGGCAATATTTTTCTCGGCAGCGGCGATATAACTTTGCAGGTTCCTAACGACATCGCTCACATTCGCCGTGTGATAAATCACCGTGACTTCGTAGGGCACGCGTTCCGTAAAGAAAATCAAAAAGCTTTCCTCGCGATAACGAGTTTCAGTTTTCTGTCCTTCCGAAATGGCTATGTCGGTGTGTTCGTCAGCCCGCGCCTTTATCTGTTGAGCAATCTCGACGATATATTTTTTCGTGTCAACTGCGCAAAGATCGAAGGTCTTTTCAATGTCGCGGCGCATGGCGATAAGTGCGTTTTGACTTGTCTCCAATTTCTTTTGCAGCTCCGAAAAGTCGGTGGTTTCCGTCAAGCGCAACATCTGTTCGGCTTCGCTCTGAATCTCGTTAATTTGTCCGGCAAAAGATAACGTCTGGTCTTTTATAAATTCCCGGCTGCGTTCGGCGATAATGTTTTCCTTTTCAGCACGAATTTTTTTGAATTCTCTGTCGCGCAAACGGTCAATGTTGGCAAGTTCGCGCAAAAATTCGGAATCGGTATTCATTCCCGTAAAACGTTCAACCATCCGTGTTAAAATGTGCGCTTCCAACTCGTTCAAATCTTCTTTGGCGGAAAGTTTGCGTGAGGCACTGTAAAAAATCGACGATATGTAATAAAGCGACCTGTCTTCGGCAAGCTGACGTTTGGTTTCCTCTTCGACGCGCTTTAAAACTGCGGCATGTGAATAGGATTTTTCGGCTTGGCGTGCAGCTTCGATAACACGTTCCGCGCTCTCATTGAGCTTGCGCATCGTCCGCGCATAAACAACTTTAAGCGGCTCTCTGTTTCGCGAAGGATTGTCCAAAATCGCCGAATCAAATTTACTGCCGACAATCACGGCGTGATTTATGCTCTCGCCCGGCAAAGTCTTAACGATCAGCGAAATATCCTCGTTGCTCATAAATTGCGGCGTGGGACTTAGAATGAAGACGAGATCGCAAGCCATTAAAAATTCTTTCGTCTTCTCACTGCGCGACGTAATCGGATCGCCAAGACCGGGCGTATCGACAATCTCAATGCCTTTGAGCAGCTCATTTTTAACGGTCATTTCAATCCATTTCACGATTGGCGTATATTTGCCGTGTGCCCCTACGTATTGTTCCAAATCTCTTTGAAGATTGGAAACGGAAATTTCTTGCGTCATGCCCAGCTTCGATAAGATTTTATCATCGTCGGCAGCCATGTCGGTTAATTCTTTGCAGGCGCGATATTGTGCAGGAATTTTGCTTTTTATGCTCTGAATCTCGCCGGGTGTCAACTCAATGTCTTGGCTGTAGTCCAAGTTGCGCTCTGCATTTGCCTTTTTGCGTGCTTTAAGGTTTGCTTCGCCGCGCTGCAGTTCGTCATCAAAAAGCTCGGAATTTCTTTCGATAACTGACCAATCGCTTGCGCTGTAAAAAACTACCTTTGCGCCGGGCCGGTCAGCATATGAAATTTTTGTTAAAGCCGCAGTCATGGGCGTTGCCGCCTTGGGCAGAATGTCTTTGCCGTCAAAAATCAGCGCGTTCAAGAACGACGATTTGCCTGCTTTCACTTGACCGACTATGCCAATTTTCAAGTCGCGATTGGTAATCAGAATTTCTTCCGCATGAGTTTTCGCACGCCGAACTTTTTCTTCAAAGTCGCGGATATAATCCGGGTTGACAAAATTTTCTCCGCCTTTAAGCTTTTCGAGGATGCCTTCAATCTTCTGAAGGAACTCGGCGCAATTTTGATTCTCCATAAAAATTCTCCTATGCACGTTCAATTTGACCGATAATCTCTTCCAGCCTGTGAATGTCCGCCGACAGTTTCGATTTTTTTTGCTCAACGGCAGTCACGCGGTCAGCCTTTTCGTCTTTGAGTTGTTGAAGGGCAGATATTTCGTTGTCGAGTGTGGCCTGAAATTCTTCCTCAAGCTCCGTCAGTCGTTCGTCTTCAACTTTTAAAAGTGCCTCGCGAATCTCCGGCCGAAGCTTGTCGCAAATTTGCGGAATAACTTCATGTTCAATGCGCTCACGCAATTTTTCTTCTTTGGAGCGACCAAGCAAATTGTTCAACGCGCCGACAATATCGGGCAAGAAAATTATAATCAATTCAAGCCACGGAGCTACTACACTTGTTGTAAGTGCCAGACCCGTCGAGAACATTTGGTACATGCCTTTATATTTTTTTGCCTTCGCGAAAATTTTTCCGCCTTCGACAATCGCTTTCAACGCGCCGGCAGTTTTTCTTATCTGTCCTTCCGCCTTGTCAACATCTATCGGCTCCTGTCGATCCGATTCTATAATCGTGTCAATGTAATTGTCAAAGCTCGCGTCAATGTTTTGTTGAGTGGACTGCAAAATTATCGGGCGAATGATGTCGTTGACCGCCGAATTAAATTCCATGCTTCCCTGTTGAGCAGAGTAAACCAACGTTCCCATTTGCTTTTTGAGGCCGGCTTCCACGTCCTGCAGAATTTTTTTCGGAACTTCCTGCTGCAAGGAGTTATGTAATTTTTTCTTCTCGCGTTTCATCGACAGGATGACGGAATTTTTTCGTTGCTCTTGATTTCGAATTGCAAAGTCGAGATCGTGCGGATTGAATTCCAAAGCTGAAAGTTGCATTTCCAGCGTCTGAACGGTCTGCCTGAGCAGCGTTATAACTTTATTGCCAAGTTTCTGCAAAAGAAGTTCGTCGGAAGAAAAATTTCCCAAAAGTGCCGCGACTTTTTCGCCGCAGTCCGAATCATGCTTCGAGGTCACGATAAGCGAAACGTTCTTGCCCAAAATTTCTTTCAGCGCAGTTTCTATGTTCTCCGTCACGTTTGCAACATCCGTCGGCAACAATTTATCGCGCTTGGTCAGGACAAAGGCAATCGACGTGCTGTATTCTTTTATCTCGTTCAAAAAATTTAAGGTGCTTTCGCCCACGGTGCCCTTTTCCAAATTCACGACAAAAACATAGGCAGCGGCGTCACCAAGATATTGCAGCAAAGCTTTATTGTGTGCCTCGATGCCGGAATCAAAGCCGGGCATATCAACCGGAATCAGATCGTTAATTTTTTTCAACCGCTCGTTGTTAAGATGATAAATGCACTTGCCGTAATTTTTGGCAGGAATTTTTTCCGCGTGCTGCAACGAGTATTCGCAGCTTTCGCCGTCATCCGTGACGCAAACAATCTTTTCGGCGGGACTGTAAATCAATTCGGCAGACACGGCTGTTTCAGGCGGAATGTCTTCACGCAAAATTTCTTTGTCGCCCAAAAATGAATTGAGCAACGCCGATTTGCCGGCACTAAAACTGCCGACAAATAAAATCTTGGCGGAAAAATCTTCGATATTTTTTTTGCGCTCCACAAAACGCGGTCGAAGTATATCATTTTCCGCTTGATGACTGATTAAAATTTCTTCCGCTTCGTTAAGACAGTGAAGCAATTCGGTTTTGTTCATTCGAGATAACTCCTTTTTAGATTCGTGATTGAACGCTTGAAATAATAACGAAAATTAACAAGCTCCGCAAGCACATTGACCTGCAGAGCTTTGATGTCTTGTGAAGAAAATTTTATTTGGCAGTCCACTCACGTTGATTGTGGTTGGCAGAGAATTTGGAGCCGTCAGCGAGTTGATAAGTCACGTCCGATTTGCCGTTGACTTTGAGCGAGCCGCCGTCCGTGAAACGCAAATCAACAGCATCCGCCGTGATGTTCGCGCTGACAATCTGATCAAGCGAAATGTCCGCGAGGATGACAAAGTCGCCGTCGCGTGTGCTCGTGATTGTGTCGCTGCCGTTGCCGTTGCAATAGAAGAACAGGTTTTGACCTTTGCCGCCTTGGAGCAAATCGTTGCCGCCGTCGCCGCCCCACAAACTCGCATCGCCTTTGCCGCCGATAATTTTGTTGTCGAGGTCGTTGCCCGCAAGTTCAACATTGACGACAGATTTGCTTGCGTCCAAAGTTTTGAAGTCGCCGACGAAATACGAGCCGTTTCTATCGGGATCGCTCAGCCAAATCACCGCGTTAGTCTCAACGTCTTTGCCGACCGTCAACGTCGCATTCGAGCCTGTCGCCACGTAGAAGTTCGCCGTATCGTCAAACGCCACGTTCGTTTTGTCAACTTTCGCGACAAAGTCATTGATTCGGAAGTCCTCGCCTTGAGCGTCTTCAATCGTCAGCCAATCGCTGTCAATCTCCACGCGAACATTTCCATTGCTCACCAAAACATCCGTAACCGCGTTGTCTCCGACGTTGATTTTGTCCGTGCCGAAGTCAAAGTTTTTAATGGTGTCGTGACCGTCGCCAGTCGTGAAGAAAAATTCCGTCGCGCCGTCTTTTGCCGTCGATTTGTTGCCGACGAGGACATCGTTGCCAGCCGCGCCCCAAATGCTGTTCGAGCCCGTGCCCGCGACTAAAGTTTCCTTGCCGTCCGAACCGATGAGCGTTGCATTTCCTGTGCCGGCCGTGAGCTGATTTATGCCGCGAAAATGTTCGGAGTCGCTCAATTCCGCGAACAAATTACCTTCAAAGCCCGTGAAGTCGACGCCCGAATTTTTGCCGACGTAAAGGTCCGCCTCGTCGTCGCCAACGGAAATTTTTTCGTCTGCTTGAGCAATCGCCGTCTTAATCTCATTGCCGTCCGTGACCGTCAAAATTTTTGCCGCGCCGCCGTCCGAAGAAATATTTTGCAGAATCGCTCTGGCGTTGTCGCTCGTGACGCTGACATTTTCGCCGTCGAACTTCCAATCGGCACTCGTCGCATCAACCGAAAGTTTATCTCCGTCGTCAAAGCCCGCGCTGAAATTTCTAACCGTGGTTATGCCGTTGCCGAGAACAATCGTCGCGCCGTCGTCATTTGTCTCTTCAATCTCAACGTAGTTTCTGCCCGCGCCCGCGTCAACTTGACTGCCCGCGAATGCAAATATCGAATCATCGCCACTGCCACTGACGAGCGTCGAATATTCTTCGGCGTAAAGAACCCAATTCGCCGTTTCCGAGCTAAGATTAAGTGCCGTATTTTCAATCGCCTCGCCGGCTTTTTGAAGCTTGCCGTTCGCGTTGAAGAGATTGACAAGATTGTTGCCACCGCTTCCGTCAATGATGACAGCCTCGCCGATTGTAAGGTTGCCGTTGTCAAAAACAATTTCGCCGTCGTTAACCGCCGTGAAAATGTCGGGATAATCGGTGCGGAAGCCGCTGTCCGTCGTGGCGTCGTAGCCGTCAACAGTCATCTTGCCGCCCGAAGCAAAAATTTTAGTCGCGCCGCCCGCCGTCAAATCAAGTTCAACGTTTTTGCCCGCGCTGAAAATCGAATCGCTGCCGTCGCTCGCCGTGATGTTGACTTGTGCCGAAGTTTCGTCGACGACAACCACACTGCCGCTTTCAAGCGTGATATTTTGCGTGTCAGTCGTGTCCGCGTCGATGAAAATAATATCGGCAGTTGAATTGCCGAGCAGCTCAGCAGAATTTGCCAAGCCAAGGAAAATGTCGTTCGCCTTCGCAGTCAATGTTTTGCCGTTGACGACGAAAGAGCCGCCCAAAGCCGTCTGCAAGCTCGCGCCCGAATCAAGGTCGGAAATCTCGTTGACGGTGCCGTTTTCGTCCGCCGTAAATTTTACCGAATCATCGCCCGTGACGTTGAAAGTGTTCTCGCCGATGAAAAATTCGCCGCTCTCTTTTGTCACGAAATTAACTTTGTCGGCTGAGTTGACGACTTCCGCGCTGTTCATCAAATCGGATACCGTCACTTCGCCGGCGACGACAGAAACTTTCACTTCCGCCGAATTGTCGACGTAAATCAGCGCGTCGTTGATGATTTTGCCGTCCAGACCGTCGCAAGTGAACGAGCCGTTCTGAAGATTTTCAACCGCGATAATTTCTTCGCCGTCGCTTGTCACGCTGAAGGTGTCGTCGCTGTCGATTGTGAGCCCTGCAAGTTCGAGTCCGCCGAGTTCGCCGCTCAACGTCCCGATGAAATTTTCCGCCGCATAAACGCCGTCCGAATTCATTTGCAGACCGCCTGTAAAGTCGTCCGACGTCGTGAAAGTTTTTTCGCCGACAATCACACTGCCATTGCCGAGCACCGTGACTTCAGACGCGCCGCCGCTCTCAACAACTTCAACGGTGTTGCCTTCCAGTATGACGCCGATCATCGTTTCGTCGCCGGTTAAAATGTTCGTGTCGTCAGTGCCCGTCACGCAGAATTTTTTGCCGTTGAAAATAATTTCGTCGGTGAAGTCGCCTTCAATCAAATAAAATTCTTCGTCGGGATAGAGATAAAATTTATCGGTCACGATTTCGCTGACGTTGCCGCTCTCGTCCAATTTGAAAATCGTCTTGTCGGCATAAGTATTGAAAGTTTTGCCGTTAATCGTGAAAGTGTCGAGCGCAGTCGTCTCAACGTAAACATTTTCATCGTCGCTCTTCACGACAAAATTTGTGCTGTCCGTCACCTTCACGAAGACGCCGTTGACCGTGAGACCTTCGCTGAAGTCGCCGAACACTTCTTCAAGCCCGTCCGTCGTCGAAAGATTCATCGTGGCAAGATTTTCGGTGCTCGTCGCGGTCGTCGTCAAAAGCTCTTCGGAATCGTCGGAAGAGAAATTTAAAGACTGCGACAACAAAACTGTAGCCGCGTTGCCAAT
>CAMNPA010000002.1 GCA_946547205.1 uncultured Selenomonadales bacterium
GCTAACGACTAACACCTAACGACTAACGACTAAAAGCTAACGACTAACGACTAACAGCTAACAGCTCAAAATTCTTGCTTGATGCCGAAATAAAATGCTTGATCGTCTTTCTTATTTAGGTCGTGCCACTCGCTGAGAATGTAAGTTGAATCGGCGACGCGATATTGAGACTTGAGACGAACTTTGCCGTCGTTAGGGTCGTAGGCTTCGGCGGAGAATTTCCATCTTTTGCCAACGTAAGTGTCGAGTCCGATGCCCGGCTTGCCCGCGATAATTCCTGCTCGTGCACCGAAATCCTTGTTGAATTTTTTGCCGCCCTGCAGATTTAATTTTGTGCCGTCGCCAATGTCTTCCGCGCCGAGAATCAAAGACGTATCTTCGCTTGTCACGTCGAGAGTAAAATTCGTGTCCCAATCGTGAGCTTTGCCGCTGTATAGTATATCAACCGAAGGCTTTACGTCAATCTTTGAAACTTTATCGGCGGTGCCTTGAACTTTGCCCAACATTTTATCGGCGCGTTCAGTGATTGAGCGGGCGTTTCCGACGGTCGCTTTAAGGTCTTCGGCAACTTTCGGGTCGCCGACGAATTTATTCATGTTCTCCGCCATAGCCGCCACATTTTTTGACGTGACAACAACATTGTCAAGAGCCTCTTTCAAGCTCGCGGTAGTTTGCGGATCGCCGGCGAATTTGTCGATGTTCTCCGTGATGTGCTCAACGTTCGCCATAGTCCGATTCATGCCTTTAAGCGTGTCGTCAAGCTGCTTAATCATATCGTTGACGTTTGATTCGTTGTTGACGGCAACTCTTTCAAATGAAGCCATCATGCCTTTCATGTGCTCGGAAGTGTCCTTTATGTTTGCGCTCATCTCGACAACAGATTTTTTAAAAGTGTCGTCGCCGACAATCGCGTTCATGTCAAACAAAAGCTCCTCGACTTTTTCCAAAACCTTTGTCAGCCCGTCGAACACAGAATCCATGTTGCCTTCTTCCACGCCGTGAAGATAGTCGCCTTCCTTGAGATATTCTCCGTTGTCAACTTTCGGCTGGAAATTTATAAACTTGTCGCCCATAACGCCGCTTGATGCGATTGTAACTTTGGACTGCTTGGGAATTTTCACATCCGAATTAATATCCATCGTTACGGTTACGCCTTTGCCGTCGTTGGCAATTTTAACGACTTTGCCGACGAGCACGCCGCTCAATCGAACGTCCGACTGCTGCTGAAGTCCGATAACCTGATTAAAGCCCGCGTACACGGTATAATCGTCACTCGGACCGAAACTGAAATTTCCTAAACCTGCCGTCGCGCCGCCCAAGAGCATTAATCCGCCGACCGTGAACGCACCGACTTTCGCTTCAACTGACATTCTCTCGCCTCCTTTGCTAAAGATCAATTTAATATTCTTCTTCGAGATAAATAATTTCGCCCGTGCGCTTTAACGCAATGAGACGCTCAAAATTGACGGCAATGTCTATAATATCTTTGAGCTCTGTTGCTTCAATGCCGTCTTTAGTTTTGTGCGGCGGCGGGACAGACAAAATTTTTCCGTCATTAGTCAAAGCGATAACCGCTCCGTGAAGTCCGCAACAAACTTTCTTAACGTCGCGCCAAGAGGAAACTTCTTTCATATACGTATCGCACCAAGCCTTAACAGTTCCGTCCGCATACAGTGCCGCAACCGTTTCAAGCGAATAGTAGCAACCGAACGCCGCAATTTGAACAATCTGACCGTGCGCAGGCTCTTGAAAATCTTTAAGCTCACGGTCGCCGCGCAAAAGTTTTCCGTCATAAGTCAAAGCGTAAGGATTATCAAAAGTCAGCGCAACTTGCTTGATGTTTCGCCACGCCTCAACTGTCTGTTTATAATTTTTTGTAAGCGTCTCACCCGGATATTGATCGTAACAAAGAACCGTGCCGTCTCGTCTCAACATGGCGGAATGACCTTCGCACGCGTCAACGGCAATTCCTTCAAGCCACGACATGTCATGATACTTCGGAGCTTGAGAGCCGACAGATTTAAAGACAATGCCGCCGTCTTCGCGCAAGCCAATGATATGATGAAAACCTGCCGCAATGTCAACGCACCGTTTGAAGCGTCGAGAATAGCGCGCCTCGCCCGTGTGAATGTCGACGATTTTAACTTCGCCGTTCGTCTTCAACAAGGCGTAATGTTCACGAGCGATGACAATTTTTTTTATGGTGCGTTCAAAAGTTTCGCTTGAAGCGGCTTTCAGCGTCGGAATAAAACCGTCGAGAGTTTCTTTGAACGCGGAAAAGTTTGTGTCACCCTTAGACGTGTGGCTTGTCTTGACGGCAAAGCAAATCTTTTGGAACGCGCCAAAAAATTCTTGCTCGCACAGAACGTCGCGGAAAAGTTCGGCAACATGCTTTGGCGGATTGTGGAAGGCTCCGCAACCTATCGCGCCCAAGACAAGATTTTTTTGCCCGCGATCGATGGCAATGCGAAAGATCGTGCGAATTTTATTTTTCACGCCGTCGACGAGTTCGGGTGCAATGCGTTCCTCGCCGTCTTTAAAAATCGTGCGCGGTGAATTCATTCCGGCAACGGCAATCATGTTGACTTTCCACGGCTTAGCCGTCAAGCGATAACCTGTCGACTCGTTGTCGCGGAAGATTGTCACGCCGCCCGAAAAAATTCCGCCAAAATTTCTGTCAAGCGGATATTGATAATGCGAACGCGTAACGCCGTATTGCTCGGCATAGGGCGCATAACGATACAAAAATTTATAATAGTCGCTGCAACGGAAAAGATATTCCTCTTGAGCACCTGCGCCGCTTCTGACACCGCCGCCGGGATTTCTTCGGCTTGCCATATTTAGCACGCAAACTTCCGGTCCGTCATCAATCCATTTGTGCGCCACGTCAAGACAGTCATCGGGAACAACGGTAATTTCCGGCGAAGTAGTCAGTCTCTCGAAAGATGCTCTGAACGGTTTGTAATAGAACTGCGACGATCTTTTCGCGTCCGTAAGCAAAACAGAATTTCCGTCGGGCAAAGTGTAGCCGTTGGCCTCGACAATCGCCCGCGTATTTTCCCAAACTTCACGCCGCAGAGAATGATAATCCGCACCGTCCGCACGAAAATTTTTCAACCAACTTTCTGCGTTCCAAGTAACTGGACAATCTGTCCGTCGACAAGTGCCGTCGCCGTTGCTTTTGAATTCGAGTTCAGCCAAAAAATCATCTCCTCAATCAATGATTCGGAAGAACGCTTTAACGCGCTCGTCTTGAATTTTTTTGAAGTTGTCGGGAGTGTCGACGGCAATCAGTTCGCCGTTGTAGACCATCGCAATTCTGTCGGCAATGCGGCACGCGCTAACCATATCATGCGTTACGACAATGCTTGTGACGTTCAAAGCCCGTTGCGTCTCAATAATCAAGTCGTCAATTTTTGTCGTCGTGACCGGATCAAGTCCGCTTGAAGGTTCGTCGTAGAAAATAATTTCCGGACCGAAAGCAATCGCCCGCGCAAGTGAAACACGTTTTTTCATGCCGCCGGAAAGTTCGTTGGGCATACGATTTTCCACGCCTTCGAGACCGACTTGTTGCAATTTTTCATGCACGATGGCTTTAATCTTTTCGCGGCTGAAGTCTGTATGTTCGACGAGACCGAAGGCAACGTTATCGCCGACCGTCATTGAATCGAACAGCGCGCTATATTGAAAAACCATTCCCATGCGAAGACGAATACGCATCATTTCTTTTTCGTCAAGGCGAGAAATTTCATCGTTGCCAATCCAAATTTCGCCGCTCGTCGGTTGAATCAGACCGATCATCAATCGCAGGAGAGTCGATTTGCCGGAGCCGGAGCCGCCGATAATCGCGAGAGTTTCACCGTCGGCAATTTCGAGGTTTATGCTTTTGAGCGCGACCTTCTTGCCGAAAATTTTTGTTACGTTAATTAGCTTAATCATAAAGTCTCCGTTGTCATCTGTCAGCTGTTAGTCGTTAGTCGTTAGCTTTTAGTCGTTAGTCGTTAGCTGTTAGTCGTTAGTCGTTAGCTGTTAGTCGTTAGTCGTTAGGAAAATCCTAAAAGCTAAAAGCTAACAGCTAAAAGCTAAAAGCTAAAACCTAAAAGCTAAAAGCTAAAAGCTCAAAGCTAAAACCTAAAAGCTCACCTGTAAATTATAAAAGTCAACAGCGCGTTCAAGATAAAAATGACGATAATCGACGTGACGACCGTGCGAGTCGTGGCAATGCCGACACCTTCCGCGCCATCAGGACAGTTCAAGCCGTAGTAGCAGCCGAGCACCGCGATAACATTGCCGAAGAAAATCGCCTTAATCATGCCGCCTGTCAAATCGTAAATCGTCGCGAAAATTTTAATCGAGTTCATGAAGACGTAAGAACTGATGCCGGAGTATTGAGTTGCCACGACCCAACCGCCTGCTACGCCGATGATGTCGCCGAAAACTGTCAGAATCGGAACGGCAATCATGCAGGCAATCATTCGCGGGACAATCAGATAATTCACGGGACTGACCGCCATAACTTTTAACGCGTCGATTTGTTCAGTGACTTTCATTGTGCTGATCTCTGCAGTTATCGCCGCACCGACTCTGCCCGCGCAGACGACACCGACTAAAACCGGACCGAGCTCTCTGCCGATGGCGATGGCGATAATTCCGCCGACGGTTGATTGTGCGCCAAAACGTATGAACTCGTGCGCGGTTTGCAACGTGAAAACTACGCCAGTAAATAAAAGCGTCAACGATACGATTGTCAACGAGTCAACGCCGAGATGAGCCATTTGCGCGATGATGTGACGGATTCGCGGCTTGTGCTTGAGCTGTTTCATTGTGTCGACGTAGAGCAAAATTATCGTGCCGAATTCTTCAAAGCGTCTAATCATGAACTCGCCGATTATCTCAAAAAATTTCGTCAGCAATGTGGTGCCTCCTTTCGACAACGCATTATAACATAAAATTCATTTGAGTATGGATAGACGCTGAAAATTTTTTTTGCAACATATCCGCGCGTTGCCAATCGCCTTTGCGCCGCCGGTCTATGAAAAAACTATTGACACGCGAGGGAATTTAGTTATACAATCGCCACGATTTGAGATGAACGCAGCTCAATCATCTTTGACTTTGCGGACGATTCAAACGCGTCTGCACACTTCGAGGACTTGAAATTTTAAGTCCCGCTGACTTTATACAATCCCTGCGCATGTTAACGGTGCAGGATTTAAATATTTCGACGCTGAAAATTTTGAGCAGTTCTTGAAAAGAAAATGACCATTCAAAGGATCGACGGTTGAATTTCTTTTCAGCAAACGCTCAAGATAACGTCGTTAAACCAAAGGAAGTGCAAAGCCCTTTACGCCGAACGAACGCTGATATTTTTTAGGACGCCGTGAAAAATTTTTCGTGCCAAATGTTAATCTTGTCCCCACAAACCCGACTTTCCACCAATGCCACCGGCACAGGCAAATTCACGACGAACAATCTCTTCAGCGACACGGAAAGCTAACGGCGCAAATGCACGACCACTCAACAGGGCGCGACATCGTCCTTTGCGAACAGCGAAAACCTTTGCGGAATTGTCAATGCCGAAAAAATTTCTTGAGTATCTTCGGGCGCAAGACTTCGTTAAGATTTTCCCCGAATCTTTAGCGAATTGCCCAACGTCTCTTTCAAGACAGCGCGTCGCGAATCGAACCCCGTGCGATGTGTTGCAAAAACCTACAAAGCAGAAGCCTCGGCGGAGAGTCGAGGCTTTTGTTTTTAGAATGCTAATCTTGCCAAAGAAAATAAAGCGTGGTAGAATTTCGGCGAAAATTTTAAGGCGTGGTGAGTTGATGTTACAAGAATTCGCGCGGGCGAAAATAAATTTAACGCTTGACATCACGGGACGACGTGCCGACGGTTATCACGAAGTTTCGATGATAATGCAGACGATTGCCCTTGCCGACGTGTTGACGTTGAAAAATTTTAAGGCGTGGTGAGTTGATGTTACAAGAATTCGCGCGGGCGAAAATAAATTTAACGCTTGACATCACGGGACGACGTGCCGACGGTTATCACGAAGTTTCGATGATAATGCAGACGATTGCCCTTGCCGACGTGTTGACGTTGAAAAAAATTCCGAGCGGCGTGAAATTGTCGATGGACGCGACGGAAATTATCGGCGGCGAAAACATTCCGGCGGACGAAAAAAATTTGGCGTGTCGTGCGGCTGTCGAGCTGCAAAAATTTTGCGGCAAAAGTTTCGGAGTGTCGATTGACCTCGTGAAAAAAATTCCTGTTGCGGCAGGATTGGCGGGCGGCTCTGCGGACGCGGCGGCTGTCCTGCGCGGCATGAATCGGCTTTACGAATTGAACTTGACTGAAACCGAACTTTGCGAAATCGGCGCACGTGTCGGCTCGGACGTGCCCTTTTGCATTGTCGGCGGAACGTGTCTTGCTGAAGGTCGCGGCGAAATTTTGACGCCTCTCAATCCGATAAAAAATTTCAGCGTTGTCTTAGCCAAACCGAACGGAGAAATTTCAACGGCTTGGGCTTATAAAACTTACGACGAAAATCCCGCGACGATTCATCCGCCGAATCAAGAGATTATCCAACAATTTGCGCGCGGAGAATTTGATGCGGCGTTTAAAAATTTTTCAAACGTCCTTGAGAATGTTGCGCTGAAAAAAATTCCCGCCATTGCCGATTGCAAACGTAAGATGCTCGCCGCCGGTGCAAAGGTCGCTTTGATGAGCGGATCCGGGCCGACGGTTTTTGCGCTTGCCGACGACGAATCAGCCGAAAAAATTTCCGCAAGCATTGACGACGCACAAACTTTTATAACGAAGACTTTTTGAATAAGGATGAATGACACATGGGCAACAGACTGGAACCGATAAAAATCGACAACTATCAACCATTGCGCGAAACCGTTTGCGAGGCTCTGCGCGACGCGATAAGGCGCGGAATTTTGGAGCCAGGCGAACGATTAATGGAAGTTCAATTAGCCGAAGAACTCGGAATCAGTCGCACGCCCGTCCGCGAGGCAATTCGCAAACTTGAGCAGGAAGGCTACGTTATCATGATGCCGCGTCGTGGAACTTATGTGTCGAGCGTTTCAGTTCACGACGTGAAAGAAATTTTCGAGATTCGCACGGCACTTGAATCACTGTCGACGGGACTTGCGACAATGCGCATTGAGCCGGACGAATTGGAAAAACTTCGCGCACTGCTCACGGAAATTGAAGGTCACATTGAACGCAGAGACATCGATAAAATTGTTGCGACGGATATAAAATTTCACGGACTGCTTTATCAAGTCAGCCGCAATGAACGCCTCGTAACGATAATCAGCAACCTTAAAGAGCAACTCGCACGTTTTCGCACGCTCAGCATGTCTTATCCCGGTCGCTTGAAAGAAACGTTGGAAGAACATCGCGCAATGGTCGAGGCTATCGCTGCCGGTGATGTTGAAGCTGCCCGCGACGCCGCCGAACGTCACATGGAACAAGCTGAAGAAACTTTGTTGAAGGCAATGCGGAGGAAGTCCGATTGAAACGCTCTGAACTGTTGAAAATTTTACGGAAGCACGGTTGTTATTTCTACAAAAACGGCACGAATCATGAGCAGTGGAAAAATTCTTCCGGAGAACAATTTTCTGTGCCGCGCCATTCATCTCAAGACTTGCCAAAATATTTGGCGGAGAATATCCTCAAGCAAGCGGGCATAAAATAAAGGAGTGAGCTTTGATGAAATGCATTTATCCTGCGGTCTTCACGTGGGACAAAGATACGCAAACTTATGCGGTTAATTTTCCCGACATTGAAGGCTGTTTTACTTACGGTTACAATTTGCCCGAGGCGTTTGACTACGCGGCAGATGTTTTGCCGCTGATGTTGGGCTGTCTTGAAGAAGACAATAAACCGATCCCAAAGGCGAGCAAGATTGAAGACATTAAACTTGACGATAAAAATAGTTTCGCACAATACATTTACGCGGACACCGAACTTTATCGGGAGTTGGTTCAGCTCAGAAAAATTTTGGACATGAAAAAGCGCAACAAAGCAAAGAAATTCCGAAAGACAGCTTGAGACAAGGAGGGATATTTTATGTTGACAACAATTATACTTGCGGCGGGCAAAGGCACGCGCATGAAAAGCAAGTTGCCGAAAGTTTTGCATAAAGTCGGCGGCAAGCCAATGCTTCAACACGTCATCGACGCGGCAAAAAAAGCCGGCTCATCGCGCGAAGTGGTGATAATCGGTGCGGGAGCAGAGCTTGTCGAGAAAAGAATTTCCGGCGTCGAATTCGTCTTGCAAAAGGAGCAACTCGGCACCGGTCACGCAGTTCTTTCTGCACGAGAAAAATTTGAAACGTCGGAAGGCACCGTTTTAATTTTGTGCGGCGACACTCCGCTTTTGACGGCTGAACTGTTGAAAAAATTTGTTGCGGCTCACGAAATTTCAAACTGCGCGGCGACGGTTTTAACTGCCAAAATGCCCAACCCGCAAGGTTATGGTCGAGTGATTCACGAGGAAGACGGCACCTTTCAAAAAATCGTCGAGGATAAGGACGCGACTGAAGACGAGAAAAAAATTCGCGAAGTCAATGCAGGCGTCTACTGTTTCGACGTGAAAAAACTTTTCGGCGCACTGGAACACGTCACCAACGACAACGCGCAAGGTGAATATTATTTGCCCGACGTGTTGCCGATTCTAAAAAGTGACGGCGAAAAAATTTTCACGTTCACGGCTGATTATTGCGACGAAACAATCGGCATCAATTCACGCGAACAGCTTGCCGCCGCCGAAAGAATTCTCCGCCAACGCAAGACGCTTGAACTTATGAATAACGGTGTCACAATCGAAGACCCGCACACGACGTTCATTGATGTTGACGTTACGATTGGACAGGATACGATTATCAAGCCGAACACGTATCTTGAGGGCAATACGATTATCGGTAGCGATTGCGAAATTGGTCCGAACGTTCGCTTTGTCAATATGAAAGTCGGCGACAACGTCACGGCGCAATTCAGCTATTGCCACGACGCAGAGATTAACAGCGACGTTACGCTTGGTCCTTACGTTCACATTCGTCCCGGCACGAAAGTCGGCGACAAGGTCAAAATCGGCAACTTCGTCGAGATCAAGAATTCAAACATCGGCAAGGGCACGAAGCTCCCGCATTTGCAATACATCGGCGACAGCGACGTCGGCGAAAACGTCAACATCGGCTGCGGAACGGTCACTTGCAATTACGACGGCAAAACGAAATATCGCACGAAAATTGGCGACAATGTTTTTGTCGGTTGCAACACGAATCTTGTCGCGCCGGTCAAAGTGGAAAATGGTGCTTACATTGCCGCCGGCTCCACGATAACTAAGGACGTGCCGAAAAATAATCTTGCCATTGCTCGTGCGCGTCAAACAAACATTGAGAACTGGACAGATAAACGCAAGCAATAAATCAAGGAGGCAATTTTAATGAATGTTGTAATTTGGGTGCAATATGACACTGTCGCCACACGTGACAAGGCTAAAGGTCCCAGTCTGTTGAAACCGGCATTCGCCGCGCTCGACAAGCCGAAAGGTATTGTGAACATTCTCGGCGTCGTTGAGTCGGTTGCAATGCCGATTAATCAGCTCAACACAATCGATAAACGCGATCTCAACAAATACGACTACGATTTAGTTCTTGTCACAGGTCACGACGTGGACATTGCGCCGATTCTCGCGGAAGCTAAGGAGCTCGGTCTGGACGCCGATAAATTCGTTCTCGACCGCACGGTTTTAATTCCAGGTTTCACGCTCGAAAAGTACAAGGCTCTGCGTCAAACTGATTTGTCGATTTTGTCAATGGGCTGGTGGGCAGGCATTGCTTATCACAAACTCGGACTTCCCGAATTGTCGCCAACCGTCGGCATGTTCACGAGCGAAGAACATTTCATGAACTTCTTGCCCGAAGCGCGTTGGCACATGAAAAAAGATTTGCACTTTGAACGCACGGAATACAACGCAGACCTCGGCATCAGCTATCCGATTTTCTGGCTTGACGGCACGCAGTGGTTTATGAACAGTTTCACGAACGACGCCGATGCTTTGGAGACGTGGAACGCGCGCAAGGAGCTTGTCAACTGGTCAAATGTTCTCGTCACAATGCACACGACCAGCCCGGCAGTTTTGGAACGTTTCAACTGTCTGCCTTACGCGAAAAAGGCTTGCTTTGTTCCGTTCGAGACGGAGCTTGAGTCGGGCTTTTACGTCGACACCAAACCTTACGGCGGCAACCTTTTGCAGGCGGCTGAAGGTATCTTCGCGGGCGCGGCTTACGACGTGTGGGATTTGTTGCTTTACGGCAAGAAAACGCCGTTGAAATAAGATTGCAAGTGATAAGATTGCAAGTTTTTTACTCGCAATCTCGCGATCTCTTAATCTCGCAATCTAAAAACTTTTGGGGGAGCTGTTGAAATTGGATAGTCACAGCATGGGCACGAATAATCTTTGTTTGATGACGGGCAATGCCAATCCCGAATTGGCGCAGAAAATTGCCGAACACATGGGCGTTGAAATTTTCGACACGTTCGTCGGACGATTCAACAACGGCGAAACGCAAGTCATGATTAGCGACAGCATTCGCGGCAGAGATATTTTCATCGTTCAGCCGACTTCGCAACCCGTCAACGATAATCTGATGGACTTGCTGGTTATGGCGGACGCTTGCAAACGCGCTTCGGCTCATTCAATCACGGCGATAGTTCCGTATTACGCTTACGCTCGTCAAGATCGCAAGACACGCGGTCGCGAACCGATTAGCGCAAAACTCGTCGCAAATTTGATGGTCGCGGCAGGCATGACCAGAGTTTTGACCGTCGACTTGCACGCAGGACAGATTCAAGGCTTTTTCGATATTCCCGTTGACCACCTCAAAGCAGCTCCTGTTATTGCGGAATATTTCATGCACCAGGACTTCGAGAAAGATTTAGTCGTCGTTTCGCCCGATTTAGGCGGTGTCACTCGCGCAAGAGAGTTGGCAGACTTTTTGAAGGCTCCAATCGCCATCATTGAGAAACGTCGTCCGCGTCCCGGCGAAGCTGAAGTTATGAGCATTATCGGCGATGTCAACGGTAAAGTTGCGCTCATGGTTGATGACATTGTCGACACGGCGGGCAGTCTGTGCGAAGGTGCGAAGGCTCTCAAAAAACTCGGCGCGAAAAAAGTTATCGCTGCGTGCACACATGCCGTCTTGAGCAAAAACGCCGTCGAGAAAATCAACAACTCCGCGATTGAACAGCTCGTTATCACCGACACGATACCATTGCCGCCCGAAAAACAATCGCCGAAAATTACAGTGCTCTCCATGGCTGCGGAAATCGGCAACGTCATCATGCGCATTCAATCGCATCGTTCAGTCAGTGCGCTGTTCAGATAAAGACTTTGATTCTTACAAAAAATTCTTGCAAAAAAATACCTGCGCACTTATAATGAGCACGCAAGTAAGAAATTTTCGGGCAGTCGGTTTTGGAACGCCGGCTCCCTCAGATTGTTGAAACCTGTGTTATGCCGCCGTAGTGCGGCTTACTTTGTGTCTATGTTATTACTTAAAGAACACGTCGTAGATGGTAAGCAAGAGTTGTGCAGCTGACATAGCCGCGATGATTTTTTCGTAATTACTCATGCTACCACCCCCTCTCGAAAGAGGAAGCCGGCAACTAACTGCCCGCACGAATTATAGCACAAAAAAATTCTCCCGCAACAATCACTTGCAAAAAAATACCTGCGCACCTATAATGAGTACGCAAGTAAGAAATTTTTGGGCAGTCGGCTTGTGCGTGTCGACTTCCTCACTCGTTAGTGAAAACCAAGTGTTATTTCGGAAGCCGTATCGCAAACGGCTTTATTTTTTACTTTTTGAAGTATGTAAGTGCCGCGAAAATCAGGGTTCCAACCTCGCAGACGATGTCCGGCAAGTCTTTAAACTCCATCCGCGTCACCCCCCTTCCGTCGAGGGAAGGAAGCCGACAGTCAACTGCCCGCACGAATTATAGCACAAAAAAATTTCCCGCGACAATCACTTGCAAAAAAATACCTGCGCACCTACAATGAGTACGCAGATAAGAACTTTTTGAGCAGTCGGTTTCCCAGCCGAGCAACTTACTCACGTTGAGTTATCCCGTACTTATTACGAATGGCAATTATTTCATCTGAAGTAAGTACTCCCTTCGTCCGACGATAAAAATTTTTTATTGCAATGTCGTTTTTGGTCACCATCTCTTCATCACAGTAGAAAGTGCGCTCGCAATGGCAGTACAAGGCAGAGCACTCGACTTTTTGTCGTGGCGGCAACAATTTTTAAGATAGAGGTCTGCAGTTATGTGTTTTACAAAAGTTATTCAAAATGAAATCACGACGTGGGAAAAAGAATTACATCAAAGTAATATTTGGTTGCGCAAAGCGAAGCAAAAGGAAATACTAGAATTTTTGAACAAGCCCGAATATCTTTGCACGCCAGGATTTATCCTGCGTCGACAAATTCAAGCGTTGTTCCCACAACTTATGCAAAATATACATGAGAGTTTGAAGGGCGTACCGATCCCAAAAAATTTGGCAACGGCGGGCAATGTTGCTTGGGACAAAAAATTCATCAACGCCTTGTCAAATCGTTTGGCAACCATGAATTTAAATCTTGACGCGCAGCAATGGAAAAACTGTTTGACAGACAAGACACTTTGTCAGCGGCAAACGGCTATAAAGCTTATATTTGCTCTCGATATGGACGATAAGACTGCCGCAAAGTTTCTGATTTCTAGCGGTCACTCGCTTTTGAATGTAAGAAATCCTTTTGACTACATTTGCAAATTTTGCCTTTCCTTCAAACCTGCTCTGTCTTACACTGACGCCGGCAATATTTTACGCGACTTTGAGACGCGTCGCCCGCAACCTAATAAAACCATATCCCAAAATCGTCAATTTGGAATGACACGAGAATTGACAAGTGAAATAATCCGTTTAGTTGAAGATGATACAATAACCGCAGATGACAAGAAAGAACGACTGATTGTGTACATGCTCAAGAATGAAAGCGAGTTTGTTCGCAAAACAAGCAAGGGTTATCCTTCCGGCTTTTCATTGCAGAATATCCGTAAGCTCAAAATTCTCATCAAGTATCTGGCAATAATTTATCCCAAGGAGATAGTTGCGAACAATGAAAAAGAGGAAGTTAGTATTCCGCTTGATACGGATGCCGAAGGAGTGCCGACGAACTACGAAAATTTAATGTCTGCGATGTATTATTTTCAAGATATCGATTTTCCGGATCATTTGGAGTTGAATTTGCCTGAGAAGGGTGCGCAGATCAATGCTTTCTACAATATCCCTTTCAATAAAGATGTTCTTGTTCGACTGAAGAAACTTGCCACTACTTTGCAGGCGATAATGCGTGCAGAAAAAAATTCGGCGAATGTGCAAGATATAAATCGCAGTACAATAATGATTCTGGCATATTTCTTAATAACAGGCTATCTGTACGCGAACGAAACTTTGGCAGGCGAGTTTGTGACCCAACTTAAAAAAGATCTTCTAGCCGATACAAACACAGAGGAGAAAAAATTACTCCAAGGGCTTCAAAGAGTCACGGCGAATCTTGAAAAAATTGTTGACAGCCAAACACAGGCAAAACTTTATATCGAGTCTTTAAATTGGATACTGAAATCCTTCGATTTCACAGAATTTTATCCGCCTTTTATACTTGACAGATTTATACTGATTTGCCTGCTCGCAGACCCGCTTGGTGCGCCGATAAGAGACGTATACGAAAAATCGCTGACATTTCTTATGCAACTTGTCATAGCCGAAAGTTACAATCTAAGTAAAGAAATGTTGGAGGAACAAAATGAAAAACGCTACTCAACCACAAACGACAAAAGACGGTCGAAGCCCATTGCCGCCGGGCACTCAGATAATTGACGGCAACGGCATAAAATACATGGTCCGTTCCGGCACTGTAGGCTTCGGCGGCAGTTCTCTGATTTACAGTGTCACGCGCACAAACAGCAGACGACTGTTCGTCATTAAAGAATGCTATCCCGCACCAAGCAAACGATTTTTTTTTTACAAGAAGGAATGGCGTTGTTTGTCCGAACGAGGAAACAGATAATGATGCGGCAAATTATCTGCGGCAAGTACAACGCGACATGACTCGTGAAAATGAAATTGCACAACGTGTGGCACAATGCAGCAGAAGAATCATTGCGCCGATGGAAGATTTGAATGCCGTCAAGATAATTTTAAACGGCGAATCCTATGAGGCCGGCGGAAGTTTTTTCCTTGTCATGGAACAGCTGACCTCGAATGATTTTGATGACAAAAACTCTAAAGGCTGGTTCGTCAAAGACCTTCTGCAAGAATGCTCCTTACCACCCGATAAATCTTCGCCGCTCAGAAACGGTGGACTGCCTTCGCCATACACTATGGCTTGTGTCATGGAAGAATTGCTTAAGCCTTTGCGTGACATACACAATTCCGGATTTTTGCATGGCGACATCCAAGACGGAAATTTTTTTTTGGCGGGACACGATTTAAGTTTCGGCGATATTGGAATTGGTACGATTCTAGATTTCGGTAACGCTCGTGAATTGCTGGAGGACAACAAAACTGCACCGATTACCGACAAGCGAATTTACGGCACGGAAGGTTTTTGTTCTCCGGAAATTATTTTCGACAACGACGGCACATTGCAACTTACACCCGCAAGCGATATTTTTTCTGCGGGCTGTTTTTTCCTCTATCTGATTATGGGCAACGAGTTCAAAGAAAACTGGGGCAAAGAGTTGGTGTCGTCTTTCACCATGACCTTGCCCGTATCGGAACAAGAATTGCTTAAGCGCGGCTTCAGGAAAAGTGCGGCAGTCGCGGCAGAAAAAATTTTAACGAAAGCTCTGGATTTTGAGCCGGCATTCCGCTATCAAAATGCAGGAGAAATGCTGACCGATATTTTGGCACTGAAAAAATTAACTTTGCCGCCAGGGTTTCAGCTTGCCGAAAATCTCGAACAAGATTTTTTTTGGGTTGAAGGCAGCCGCGACGCAGAACTGGCCGAACTTCAAAAAGCTATGCATAAATCTGCTCCCATATACATATGGGGCTTATGGGGCGTCGGCAAAACGTCACTTGCCGTCCAATTCGCTTTGCGGCAAAAAGAGCGCGGCGTTGGCGCATACATGGTCAAATTTTGCAACACGATTAAAGAAACAGTTCTGCAAATGGACTTTGCCAATTACAATTTCGTATTTGACGGCATTGGCGACGCTCGCGAAAAAGAGTACCGCGAACGGTTGAATATTTTGCGCACTGACTATAAGGATTGTCTGCTGATAATTGACGGCTTTGAACGTGAAGATACGCTTATGAGCGAACTTCAGCAGGAGAGCGCATATAATGATCTTATCAAATCCGGCTTACACATTATTTTTACGACGCGCTTTCGGCCGAATCAATATGCACCGGAGCTTGAATCTCTGAACGAAGAGTCGGCGTTTCGCCTCTACCAAAAAATTACGTGCGGTTCCGATAAAGAAAATTTTCATCCGTTCACGTCTGCAGAGGAAAAAATTATTCGCAACTTGCTCCGTGAGGTCGATTATCATACGCTCACGGTTGAACTTCTGGCTTCGCTCGTGAACGGGAGCTGGCAGGAACTTACTCCTCAACAATTGCTTGCCGAATTCAAAAACCACCGTTTGAGTGCAACCGACAAGTCCGCCATCATTTACGAGAGAGTTCGCACGTTATTTAATCTGTGCAAATTTGACGAGACGTATCGAGAAATTTTCTGTCACGTGATTTTTTTGCCGCGTGAAGGTTTTGACGCCGCAATTTGGATGAACAGCGAAGAGCCAGTCAAAAAAAAACAAGTGCGTCTGATTGAGTCGCAGGGCTGGATTCGGCGCAGACGTGACAATAATCGCTTGCAGATTCATTCGCTAATTCGGAAGCTTTTTAAAGACGTCTTCAAGCCGACCGACGCGGACTGCGATAAATTTTTTTCAAGACTTTGGGAACATTTTGAAGACCAATATCCGCCTGACATTGAGCTTTTCAGGCAAGCAGCGGAACTGTACGAAAGAGCCGGCGACGAATTGCAAGATCCACGCGGAGATTATTCGACGCATGCGGGCTACAGTTTCGTAATTATCGGCAAAAGTCCGCGAGCACTTTTGAACGAGAACAGAGCCATTCGCATTCGTGAAACTTCGGGCAACGACGACATTGCCCGCAATTACAACGATAAGGCTTGCGTCTGCCTAAAACTTGCCTCCGAAGAAGAAGCACTGACATATCTCGAAAAAGCTCGCAAACTTTTGGAGTCGCAAAGTCCGATTAAGCCCGAATTGGCAACTGTTTATTCCAATTTGGGCGTCGTGTACTTGAAACTGAATCACGACAAAGAGGCTCTTCGCTACAGTCGGCAAGCTGTCGAGTTGTTCCGAAAAAATCCGCCGAAAAATCGATTTGAATTTGCCTGTGCGCTCACCACTCTTGGCAAAGCACTTGAGAACAAAAAAACTTACGCCGAAGCCGCCGACTGCTTTCAAGAAGCCGCCGACACTCTGGAAGAAATTTTGCCGCCTGACCATTTAGATTTGGCAACAGCTTATCTCAACTTGAGCGACATTTTTTATGCCTTGACGGATAAGAATAAGGCGTTGGCTTTCGGACTTAAAGCCTTGAATATTCGAGAACATTGCCTGCCCGAAAATCACCATGATTTAATGTCGACTTGGTCTCTGCTCGGTGAAATTTATCGTTCGATGGGCGAGCCGGATAAGAGCAAATTTTACTTTGACAAAGTCTCGCAAGCTTTTGCCAAAAGCCAAGAAAAATCAGCCGCTGAAATGTTGCGCGAAAACTTTGACTTGCTTGAGACCAAAAAAATTTTGGTAGCGCGAAATTTGGAGACGCCTGCGGGAATTTCCACAGTCTGCCGACACATTGCCGACAATTACTTGACGCTTAAAGATTTCGCCGGCGCACGGAAATATATCGACTTGGCAATTTCGACAATGAGCGACGCGGAGCAATCTCATATTGAATATCGTACTGAAGAGCTCTTGAGCAAGCAAAGGGTCTTGAATTTTCTCTCGGCGGCGGATATTTACGACGCTGACAATGAAACGGAAACTGCTTTGGACTTTGTGCAAAAAGCTCTTGTCGTTGCCCAAACGGCTCCAAATGATTTTATTCAGCAAGGCTTATGCTGCCAAAAACTTGCCATATTGTGCCGCAAACTGAACCGGAACGAAGAGGCTCTGTCTTACCACAAAAAATATATTGAGATTGAGCTCAAACGTGCGCACCCCAGACGCGACGGCATACAGCTTGCGAAATTTTGTATCGGCATGATTCTTTCCGATCTCGGACGCACTGACGAGGCAATAAAACTTTTGGAGGAAGTTCGCGCGGATATGACAAAGACATTGCCCGATTTTCATCACGACGTTCAAGATATGGACGCCATTATCGGCAAGCTTAAAGAAAAATGAAATGCTGCTTTGCAAGCCGTGTGTTAGAATCGTCGTTGTTAAGAGGTGAGGCCTGTGATTTTGAAAAATATAATCTACAGGAAGTACGCGGGCTATCTTTACTTGCTGAACTTGGATACGAATAAAAGTTACGTGTTCGAGGGCATTGCGGGTGACTTGATGGATTTTTTATCCGAAGTCGATTCCGTTGACGAAATTTTTGCCCGAGTTGAATCTGAATACGAAATTGAAGATCCCGCGCAGATGCGAGCCGAGGTCGGAGAGTTCGTGAAGTTTTTGCGGACTGAAGGATTTTTGAACGGAGGTAGCTCTCATGACAGAGAAAAAAATTGCTAAGACGGCGGCTAAGAAAGTTTACAAACGCCCTGCGCCTGTCAAGTTGGTTGAGTCCGGAAAAGTGTTGCTTGCCTATTGTCCCGGTTCTTGCGGCTCCAACATGATAGGCGGCAATTCGAATTGCGGGCATTATTAAACGGTGAACAAAATGTCTCCGGAACAATTCATCGACAACGTTTGCATTGAAAATCACATTCTTAACCGCGTGTGCATCGAGCTGACATATCGTTGCAATGAACGTTGCCGCCATTGCTACGTTTTCGATGAAACTAAAATCGCCGCCAAAGAGTTGAGTCTTGAGCAATATCGAACGCTTTTTGACGACTTGCGCAGACTTGAAACGCTCAGCATAGCTTTCACGGGCGGCGATGTCAGTATGCGAGCAGATTTTTGCGATATTTTGCGTGCCGCGCGGGAACGTGATTTTTCCACATTGATACTCACTAACGGCACGGGCTTTTCCGAAGAAACGCTCGAAGAAATTATTCATATCCGACCGCAAGGAATAAGTTTCAGTATTTATTCGGGCAACGCCGATGAACATGACGCCATGACAAGAATGCCCGGTTCGTTTCAAAAGACATTGGCAACGTTGAAGAAAGTTAAAGCGTCCGGAATTTATGTCAGCGTGAAAACTCCCGTGATGGCTCCGACGTTTGGCGGTTTCGAGTCGATTCACAGCCTTTGCGAAGAATTTGACATCCGCCACGAGGTTTCCTATCACATTTGCCCGACGAATCACGGAAATATTTCGCCGACGAAGTTTCGACTGGGCGACGTTGAAAAATACAAGCAAGCCCTGCGAATTGCACGACGCGGCAAAGAAATTTCCGAATTGCCAAAGCGAGACATTCACAAGACGATTTGCGGTGCGGGTCTTCTTAGTCTCAGTGTCAATCCTTATGGCGAAGTTTTTCCTTGCAACGGCTTTGTTTATCGGCTCGGCAATATTAAAGAAACGTCGATTGAGGATATTTGGAACGGCGAGACTTTGCGGCGGCTGTATGATTTGCGCTTCGAGCAACTGGGCGATACTTGTCTTAATTGCAAATATCGCGACGACTGCTTGTATTGCTTGGGCAGTGCCCTGGCCGAAAACGGAAATATTCTTTTGCCCGTGAAGGAAAGTTGCAAGATTGCTCAAGCTATGTACGAATTTCGAGAGGAGGCGAACCGTTGAGCGACAAAATTATCTTGTGCGGCCTGAAAGCCTCGGATTATATCCATCCCGACGAAGAAAATTTTCAAACTGACGGACTGATGAATTTCACTCTCGTTCAAAAAGGCTTGGACATGCTCAACGACGGCAGTGTTCAACTTTTGCGGCAGATAACGGATGGCAAATGGGTCGAGCTCACCGAGCAGACGGCTCCCGATCTGTTCGACGCCTTAAAAGAAGTCGAAGCAGTATTGGACTTCAAGCAGATACCGAGAATTTTTGTTAAACGTGATTGGGGTTTTCAAATTGATTGCGGCGGCACGGACTATATGCAAATGCTCATTCCCGACTACATCACGGAGAATTATGATTCGGAAATGCTAAGCTTCGTTTTGGGCAAAGCGATCGGCCTATTCAAATCCCGCCACGTTCAACTGAATACGATTTGCTCTGTGCTTTGCGACAATGTTGCGTTGAGACCGGTTCAGCTTGCGTTGAAAGCCTGTCTTCGCACAACAAATTTGACCGACGATCGAGCGGGTTTACTCGCTTGCCAAAACATATCGGCGGCGATTCGTTGTCTGCTTGTCGAGGCAGGTTTTCCGCTTTCGGAGTTGCGTTTTCTGGACGAAGAGGAGACTCTCACCTTGGCCAAAAATTATTTGGAAGAAATGGACTATATGGAAAGTGATTTGACAAAGGACATTGCCGCTTTTTGGAAAAACGCCGACAATATGGCTGCGCCCGTTTATTTGCGTCTTCAAGAGTTGCTAAACTGGTACGACGAAGGTTATGACAATGTTTTGAAAAAGCGAGGCGGTGAACTTCCATGAGCTTGCTTGACGAAGATTTTATTCACCCGACAGACAAGGCACTGACCGAAAAAATTTTGCAGATAAAACCGTTGGCGGATTGGTTGGAAAATGCGAGTGAGTTGGATGAAGTTTGCGCTTACTTTTACAGTGCGTCCTTGCCGCAGATTGTCGAAGAAACTTTAATTGAAATGATGAAGCGTGCTTGCCGAAGCTTTGAAGTGCCGGCAACTGTGCTCTATCGTACGCGAACTTTCGAGTATGACGTTTTGTGCGCAGGTTTCAACAATCCCGTTATAATTTTGCCCGCCGTCTTGCTGGACAGGAATGATTGCGACATCCTTCAAGGGCGACTTTACTCGGCGGCGGCCGCCATTGCTGCGCAGCATCCAAAGTTTGAATTTCTGTTGTGGGCGTTTGAAAATATTCAAGGTTTGCCGGTTATAAACTCTGCAGCGAAGGCTGTTTTGTACGAATGGAAGCGCGCCAAAGTCTACACCTTGGATCGTGCATTTTTTTTGGCGACGGGTGACCTTGAGTTGACGTTGAAAAATATTTTTTATGGCATCGTTCCTTTTGAGTGGCTTAAAAATTTTCATTTCAATTCGGACGACAATACATTTTTGGAACAGCTCGAACGTTACTTCAGAAATGAAAATCCCGCGCAGATTCTCGGCAAAGTCTGTGGTTTTTTTATGGATTATGCTTGGTTGCCCACGCGTTATGACGAAATAAAAAAATTCTCTGAGCAAAGGCGGGCAATGCAATGAAGATACCTTTTGAAAAAATTTACGAACTCGACTTGATACATCCGCTTGAGCGCGACGCTGAACGCGAATTTAAAGAAAATGATCTTTACAACATGCTGGCCGCCGACAACGCCGACTTAATAAACAGTTGGCAAAGCCGCCCCGAAGCCATGTTGTACTTGTTTCCTGTCACGGAGAGGACAGCTCCGCGTTTGAATGCTCTGTACGAAATCGCGCTGAAGAGACTGCGTTGCAACATACGCTATCCGCTCTTTTTGAAGCAAGAATTTGAAATACGAGCGATGGTCGACGGAACTGATCCCGATTACACGATAGTATTGAGCGGCTTGGGCGAACTGAGCGATTCGGAAATTTTGGCATTGATTGGACAGGCACTCGGACGCATAAAGGCGGAGCACGCGCAAACACTTCGACTGCTTGAAACGGCGGAGAGTGGCTCGGAAATGATTCCAATAGTCGGCTCTTTGGCGGGCAAAAAATTATGGAGCTCCTTTGCCCGGTGGCTGACAGCAGCTCAATTCACCATTGACCGCGCAGCCTTGTTCGCTTGCGGCAGTGAAAAAGTCGTGGCGTCGTTAATCTTAAAACAAAACGGCTTGTCGGAGTTTGAACTTGCGCAAATTCTCAAGCAACCTGTCTGCAAAGCGAAACATTTGGGAATATATTTCGTATTCCTCATGCAGTCAATGCCGAGCTTTGGCGGCATCGAACGAATACAGGAATTGCATCGTTGGACGCATTCAGAACAGTTTCGCGAGAACTATCCGGGATTTTATTACAGGTTGCAACTGGAATGTGACGATTGCGAATCTGACGACTCTGCGTTGACTGATTTGCACCGAACGGCCTTTTCCGGCGACGCCGACACAATGATTAAATTGGCAGAAATGTATATGCGCGGCGAAGTTTTGCCGAAGTCCAAATTAATGCCGTGCACTCTTTACAAAGAAGCGAGCTTTCTGGGCAACGCCAAGGCAATGTACATTTTAGCGGCATTTCTTATCAGAGACAAAACGGACTATAAGGCGGAAATACAAAGACTTTACTGCGCGGCCAAAAGTCGCGGCTTTAAAGGTGCACGAAATAAACTTTTAAAATGTTACGCCGAAGATCAAACTGCTCTCGTCCGGAAAGTTTGTGCCGATTTCTTCGAGAAATATCATAATCGAACGGCTTGCAAAGTTTATTTCGACGACGCTGACGCTCAAGCTGTGGCTGTTGCCAATGCCTTTTGGCTGGACGCCGACGATCACATTTATTCATATGAAATTCTATTCGACGCGGATAATCACATTTACGGCACGGCGATTAGCGCAAAGGGAGTCTTTGGACGCACCGGCGAGCAAGAACTCCCGTTTAATCTTTCTTGGAGCAATCTTCGCAAGGACAAAGTACAACTCAGACGAAATACCGGCGAGCTGATTTCGGGCAAGACTTTGATATATGTCGCCAACGGCAAATTAAATGGCACTGTCGGCGAGATTGTCGCACGTATTGTGGCGGAGCTTTAAAACAAAGCGCGGTCTACCTGCGATTTATGTTTGTGAAAAACGCGGCTCTTGCAATACTGATATAATGCCCTCAATCTCAAAGAAAGAAGCTGATGCTTATGGCACTATCAACAGCGGTGATAGGGGCTCTTGCTGCGGCAGGTGCAGGAGCAATGTTTTTCGTGCTTAACAGACGAGACAAAAAAACTTCCGCACGAAAAACGCAACCTCGTCCGTGGGAAAAACTCCTTCAAAATCAGATAGCGTCTGACACGTTCGATGATAACGTGCTTGCCAAATGGATTCGCCAGAACCGAGCGGCTTATACCGAAGGGCGACAAATGCTCCTCGTGCATTGCACCAAAACTTGGCTGACGCAACTCGGTTACGAAAATTTCCCTGCAGTAAACGCCGACAAAAACCTCATCGCCTGCATAGTCGAACTAGATACGGGCGAAATCATTCGCGAGCAACTGTTCAGTTTCGGCACTATGGACGAAAAGATGAAAGCGCGTTTCAACGGCAAGGACGAACTGTTTCTGCAGAATTCTTAAGGAGGCGTGGTTATGGAAGATTTAATTCTTGAAGGTCTATTTGCAATTGGAGCAGCACTTTTTGGCGCGGCCACGGCTTACATTGTTTACAAGATTGCCGAAAAAATTACGTCAAGTAATTTGCCCGACATTATCCGCAGAGCAATTCGCGCCAGCAACGAAAAGAAAATGAAACAACATTTGGGCAAGATGATCAAAGCTCACATCGACCGCGCAGACAATGGAGTAGTAGTAGTTTCGATTTCTGACTTGGACGACGACGGCAAAGATGCCGACAAAATTCAAATCGAATCGTCCGCCGGCATAGACAGCTCCATTAGGCAAGGCATGACGCTCAAAACAACTGTTTAACCAAAGGAGGAATTTTATATGCGTGCACGCACACGACTGGAAATGATGCTTTATGATCTTTTTTGCGGCGAAGAAACGCGACCCGAGCTTTTCACCATGAACAGTGCCAACAAATATCGCTACGAACTCATGGAAAAATGCCCGCTTGCGAAATTTTGCGCGTTGCAAGTTACGCCCAAAGCTCGTCGCTACGAAGTCATCTTGGCCTTGCTTGACGAAAACCTTGATCCGATAAAAGACGGCGACGGCACCTGCGTAGGACGCCAATTTTCGGCAGAACGAATCGGCGAGGATGTCGTTAAGTTTTTGGACGGCAAACCCTATCGCTTGCTTGAGTAAACGTCAACTTGGCAAACACACTTCGAAAGGATGGTTCCATATGATAACGACAACAATAATCTTGGTTTTAGCCGGTCTCGGAGCCGGAGCATTGGCAGCATTGATTGTCAAATTCGTTTTTCTCGCCGCGAAATGGCTGTTCGGCAAAATCAAGGACTATCTGCGTGAAAGAGCAGCCAGAAAAGTTTTTGTCGCTCAAATTAAAGGCATGGTTCAGCAAATGCAAAAAGACGCCGAACAGAATCAAAACACCGTGAACATTGACGACATCTTGGGCGATTTGAACAGCGAAGAAAACCTCATTGAAGTCAAAATCGAACCCGACGGCGAGATAACCGAAGAGAACATCACGATCTACAAAAACGACAAATTGGATCCGAAGATTAAGCAGAAACTGCAGAAAGGCAAAGGTCAACTCTTGATTAATGGCACGGCGGCTTGATAATTGCAGGTGACATTGCGCCAAAAAATCTGCGGCACATAAGGAAAGGACGGTGAGGGTGCGGCGAGAAGCAACATTCGTCGCGCCAATTATTATGACTAAAATTCAGGTGATATTGCTTTTCACGAAGATCAACAACCTCACGCCGACCCAACAACAGAGCGTGCTAAACATAGTGACGGAGGAATATTGTCGTCGCTTTAATTGCAAAAAATCGGATTTACAAGTTCAACTTTACAACGGGAAAAGCAAACTCGACGATAAATACGACATCATCCTGGCAATTGATTCTGAACGCAAAATGATCGACGAAGGTTTATTGCGAAAAGATTTACGCAGAGCCGTTGCCAACAAATTGAGCATGCTTATTCCGAGGGAATTGAATTTCTGCGGACAAATTGCCACCAAGGACGGCAACATTGACGAAAGCCCGAACTCCGGCAAGGCACCCGACGGCGATTCTGAGGACGAGCAAGAAACACTTGCACGCACAAAAAATTACGTGGCGGAAGAAGCGAAAATTTCTTTCGACATGTTGCAAATTCCCGACGCGACGCACAAAGTCATTGAGCAATCGCTAAAGAGGATTGAACTTGAACGCGAAGTTTTTGACGAGTGGGGACTTTATGCCATAATGCCGAATCCTGTTTGCGCGTTGAGCTTATACGGTACGCCCGGTTCAGGCAAAACCATGGCGGCGGACGCCATTGCCGATCACCTCAAAAAGAAAATTATTCGCGCCGATTATGCAGAGATAGAAAGCAAATATCACGGCGAAGGGCCCAAAAATGTTGACGCCATCTTTCGTGCTGCCGAAGAACAAGATGCGATTCTGTTTATCGACGAGGCAGATTCCTTGCTTTCAAAGCGACTGACCAACGTCACTCAAGGTTCGGAGCAGGCGATTAACTCCATGCGCGCTCAAATTCTGATTTGCCTCGAGAGATTTCATGGTGTGGTTATCTTTGCAACAAATCTTGTTGTCAATTACGACAAAGCCTTTTTGTCGCGGCTGATAAGCATTGAATTTCCGTTTCCCGACGCCGAGTTACGCGAAAAAATTTGGCGGGCACATCTTTTGCCGACGGCGGGCTCGAAAGTCAAATTAAAAATTCCTCTGGCGGACGACATTGACTTTAAAGCACTGGCGCAAAATTACGAGATATGCGGGCGCGTAATTCGTAATGTCGTTGTCAATGCTTGCGTAGAGGCTCGTGCAAACAGCGAAGAGCTCTTGACACAGACACGCTTACTCGTAGCTCTGAACGATGAAATTGAACGCGCGAAAAAATTATCGGAGGCTCAAGATCATACCGACACCCGTTCCGATAACCGTACAGGTATTCAAAACATTTCTCCGGAAGGCAGAGAAGCTCTGGTCAACGCGGTCAAAAAGATGATTAACAATGCAGAAAGTACCGATTCTAAAAACAAATAGAATTCCACTCTGCCTCACCCTTTCGACAAAACTTTGACCGATATCATTATTAAAGCGAGTCAAATCGTATAACTAAGCGTCTTCGGAATATCTCCTAAAATTTTCTGTCTGCTCTATAATCTTCTCAAAAACTTCTTTGTCCCATTCGGGCGGGTAGTCGTGCTTATAAAGTATCACTGTCAAATCAGATTCCAGTTGAGCTTTGATGTCGCTGCGGTTTGTCCAATCTGTAAATCTCGATTTAGAGTCGACGAGTTTTTTTATCTCCTTGGCCAACGCCAAACATTTCTCGTCGGCATAAGGGAAAGCGTGACTTTCACGAACGGCGACAAGAATGTCGAAAAAAATTTTTTCCTCGCCCAATCGCTCAAAAGATTTTTTGTCGCCTTCAATGTCTTGTAAGAGCTCAATCAACTTGTCGGAAAGCTGATCGACAAAATCGCTGACGACCTCATTGACGAAAACAAGTTTGTCACGACTGTTGTACTCGTCCACAATTTTTTTCAGACGTTTATCGAATTCGATTGATTTAATTTTGTTGCTGCGACCGTAAGCGGCAATATTTTTTTTCGCCAACTTGAGCAATGCATTAAATTTCGTGACAGGCATTTTGAAGGCGTTCAGTTCCCGCAAAAAATCTTCGCTGAACAGGTCAACGGCTTTTTCGTCGCTGACGATATTTTCAATGCCGGTGCAATTCAAAGCCTCTTCGACCATTTTTTCTACGACGCGATTCATAATTTCGGCATCAGGCGCAGTGCCTTTCGTCTGCTTGAAAATTATTGAGCGGACGGCAAGAAAAAATTGCGTCTTTGAAATTTCCAATTCGTTAAGTTCGCCCGAAGGAAAAACTATCATGTAAGCCGCTTTCAATTTTTTTGACAGGCTCATGAATCTTAACTCGGTGTTCTTTTTAATCTGAACAAATTCGGCGGCGGCATTTAAACAATTCAATCGCTCAAGCGGCGTGCCGACGAAAAATTTTTCTGTATCAAAACTGCTCGTGAGTTCACTCAACAAGGCAAGATAATTTCGGAAAAGAGCCAAAGAAATTTTCAGCTCGTCTATGGGACTTTCTTGCGGGCTGCCGTATTTTTTGACTGCCTCCAACATTGCGTTCTTGAAGCCGATGTAATCGACGACAAGTCCTTTGTCTTTGCCGTCGAAAACTCGATTGACGCGGGAAATGGTTTGAATCAGCGTGTGTTTCTGCAACGGCTTATCAATATACATGACGGCAAGCGACGGCACGTCAAAGCCCGTAATCCACATATCGACGACGACGGCAATTTTAAAGTTTGAGGTGTCGTTTTTGAATTGCTTGTCCAATTTTTTGCGATAATCTTTCGTGCCGCAGAGATTGAAAAGTTCCGGCGAATCATTTTGTCCTTGCGTCGCCACAAGATTTATTTTCGGCAGCGGCAAAATTTTTTCGTCGTCAGATTTTTTCGCCACGCTCCAGTCCGGACGAATGAAAATAATTTCCTGCAGAACTTTCAGCGCGATTTTTCTGTCGGCGCAAACAATCATGGCTTTCTGAACGACTTTAGGTTTCTCGGCGCAAAGTCTTTCGTAGTGCTCCACAATGTCGGCGGCGAGTTTTTTTATCCGTTCAGGGTGTGAAAGAATTTTCGTCATCTTGCTCATTGCGATCTTGCTTGCGTTAATTTGTTCGTCGGTCGAGCCTTCGTCAGCGCAAAGGTCGTAATATTTTTCAATCGCGCGTGCCTGTTCATCGGAGACAACGACGCGGGCAAGTCGCGGCTCATAAGCAATGCGAACGGTTATTCCGTCGTCGCAGGATTCTTTCATGGTGTAGCTGTCCACCACGTCGCCGAAAACTTTTAAAGTCTCGTCAATCGGCGTGCCCGTGAAGCCGCAGTAAGTTGCATTGGGAAAACTTTTGCGCAGATAATGTGCAAAGCCGTAGGTCGTGAAAATTCCCGCGCCGGTCGTCTTCAACTTCAAGCCGATATTTGTTTGAGTTCGGTGCGCCTCGTCGGAAAAGCAGATGATATTTTCGCGGGCAGATAGCTCGCCGAGTTCCTCGCAAAATTTTTGAATCGTGATGACGTAAACTCCGCCCGAAGGTCGATTTTTCAAAGTGGCTTGCAAATCTGCGCGGCTCTCAATGCTCCGCACGTCTTGTTCATGCAAAAATTTTTTCGCCGTCACGAACAATTCGGAAGTCTGCGTGTCCAAATCTT
>CAMNPA010000003.1 GCA_946547205.1 uncultured Selenomonadales bacterium
ACCTTCGCGAGAAGTGTGCGGCATATTTTTTTCGTCAAGGGCAATCGTTTCGTCGGCTCGTCCAATACATGGTTGCTTTGAAGACGCCGTTTAATTGTTGAAAGTCCGTGTACGCGTCGTATTTGTCGGCAAAAATTTTAACGGAGACCATACCCAAGCCGTGACCTTCGCGAGAAGTGTGCGGCATATTTTTTTCGTCAAGGGCAATCGTTTCGTCGCAGAGATTTGAAATTTCCAAGACGCATTGCTCTCCGACGTTTTGAATCGTGACGGAAATTTCGCGGCGATTAATCGGTTGACGAGTGCTCGCGTTAATGGCGTTCTCCAAAAGATTTGAAATCAGCAACGCAAAATCGCTCTCGTCTATGTTGAGCTTTGACGGCAAATTGATTCTGTGGCGGACTTTGATGCCGAGATTTTCTGCGCGGCGAATGTAAATGGACAATGCGGCGTTAATCAGCGGCGGACTGCAAAAATTTTTCACGAACGTTTTGCCGAGCAACTTTTCCTGCGTGGCAATGTATTCTTTAGCCGCGTCGAAGTCTTGCGCCTGCAACATCGCATGAATCAGCCGATAACTGTGCCGCAAATCGTGACGCATCACCGCAACTTTTTCGCGACCTTCCTGCATCAATCGATTGTATTCGCTCAACGCTCCGAGTTGATTTTTCATAAGCCGCAAAGTTTGATTCGTCAGCCGCCGCTCATAAAGTTGCTCCGTCGTTATCAGCACGTGCCGATAGAAAAAGAAGAATACGAACGGCAAATAGAAACGCGAAAATCTTTCTGCCCACGAATGAATCAGCGGCTCTTGCGCCCAGAGAATCACGACGCTGAAAATCATCATGAACGGCAGGAAGGCAACGTGTTTTCCGTAGTCGTCGAAAAATTTTTTGGGCGGCAGAAGTTTTACAAAGCAACGTCGTTCAATCGGCAGGCATATCGCGAACAGCAACAGATAAACGACGGAATGTGCGAAGAAAAAATCCGGTGCCTCAAGACCGATAAGCACGCAGATTATCGCCGACCAGTTGTGTTGCATGAGACTCCAAATTTTCATCATGCCGAAAACAAAAATGTGCTGTGAAATTTCGCGGCGCACGGTAAGAATCATAATCGCAAGCCACGGAATCCAGCCGACCATCAAAATTCCTTTGTAAACCGATGCAGTCATTCCAAATTCGCGGAAGAGAAAATCATAAATCGCCGTGCAGACGACGCTCCAAATTAAAAACCGCAACGATAAATTTTTTTGCTCCGTCGAAGTCATTGCGTCGCGGAACGACAGATAATGCAGATAAGAATCGCAAAGTTGAATCATCACCACCAGAACTGCCAGAGAAGTTGTCATCGCTCAAGCTCCAGGAATTTTTTGCGCCGATTATATCACATTATCCTACCTTGTCCGGCTGAAAATTTTCTGCTATACTCGCGCCAATGCTACCACTCTCGTGACGGCATTAATTTCCGACGAGAGGAGGTGAACATTATGCTTAGTATCGTGACGATGCTGGCAATGGGTGTGGTCTCGACCGCCGTCGGAACCGTTATCGGAACCGTCGTTGGCGTCTACATCTGCAATCGCTGGCTCAAGAAGTAGCAGAAGTATCCACTCTTTCGCCCTCTAACTGAAGTCGCGTTTGGTTATGGCAAAACGAAAACTCCCTTGACGGCGTCGCGTTCCGTTTCAGGGAGTTTTTCGTTTGGTGAAACATCATGCTCAGTATCTCGTATGGTTCTTATTGACGATATTTGAAATTTATCATATTAAAACACTGTTGTCAACCGATTAGGCAAAACGAAGCTCCCGTGCAGGTCACCATCCCACGCGGGAGCTTTTCGTTTTGGTGAAATTCATGGATTTAGATTCTTATTCTACTCTTATTGCTCGGTGTTGATAATTTATCACGACAGCCGTATTTTGTCAATGTAACACGTTATCGGTGAACTGCTCGCCGTCAATCGCGCAAATGTGCTATAATCGCCGCGAACGACAAAAAAATTTTTCAAGGTGATTCGATGAACAGCTTAAGCAGTGCCAAGGAAAAAATTTCTTCGGGCGAACGGCTCAATCGTGCCGAAATTCTCGCGCTCTACGACGATAACGACTTGCTCTATCTTGCGGAAAGTGCTCGTCGCGTCAAAGAGTCCAAGTCCGGCAAAAATGTTTTCTACACCGTCAACCGCCACATAAATTTAACGAACGTCTGCCGCGCGAATTGTCCGTTGTGTGCATTTCAATGCAGGAGTGGCTCAAATCGTGCCTTCACGCTTGAACTCGACGACGTGGAAAAAATTTTGCTCGACGCCGCAAAGGTCAAAGGCTTGTCTGAAATTCATATCGTCAGCTCGTTGCATCCCGATAAAAATTTTTCTTACTACGTCGACGCCGTTAAGCTCGTGAAAAAAATTTTGCCGCACGTCGGAATTAATGCATTCACGCCCGTTGAAATTGTCAACTTCAGCGAAATCAGCGGGCTCAACGTCGCCGATGTCTTGCGCGAACTGATTAATGCCGGTGTGACTTCATTGGCAGGCGGCGGCGCAGAAATTTTATCAGCCCGTGTGCGCGAAATAATTTGTCCGAAAAAATGTTCGGCGTCGCAATGGCTTGACGTCATGCGGACGGCTCACAAACTCGGCTTGAAAACAAATGCGTCGATGATGTACGGGCACATTGAAACGATTCAAGAGCGCGTCGACCATTTGCTGAAACTGCGCGGACTTCAAGACGAGACAGGCGGTTTTCAAGCGATGATGTTATTTCCGTTTCATCCGCAGAACACGGAACTCGGAAAAAAATTCAATTTGCGACGCATCGGCTCATGGGAAGATTTGAAAATGCTCGCGTTGTCAAGATTGGTGCTGGATAATTTTGCGCACTTCAAAGCGTTCTGGGTGATGTTGACGTTGCCGATTGCGCAACTGGCTTTGAGTTTCGGCGCGGACGATTTGGACGGCACACTCGGCGAAGAGAAAATCATTCACGCGGCAGGAGCAAAATCTTCGGCGGGCATCACTCGCGGCGAATTGGAGCAAATCATTTCGGAGACCGGCTATCTTCCCGTCGAACGCGACAGCTTTTATTCAATGAGGAATTAGGAATTAGGAATGAGGAATTATTTTGTCTGACGACTTGTTGACGAAAATTAAGACGTTGCCCGATTCGCCCGGCGTCTATCTGATGAAAGACATTCGCGGAAAAATTATCTACGTCGGCAAAGCGCGGGTGCTCAAAAATCGTGTCCGCCAATATTTTCAATCGAATAAGAATCACGGCGCGAAGGTTAAAGCTATGGTCGCGAAGGTCGCCGATTTTGAAACGATTGTCACATCAAGCGAAGTCGAGGCTCTGATTCTTGAGTGCAATCTTATCAAAAAATATCGTCCGCGCTACAACATCAGCTTAAAGGACGACAAAACTTATCCTTACCTGCGATTGACCGCCGAAGATTTTCCGCGAATCATTTTGACGCGGCGCGTGATTCACGACGGCTCAAAATATTTCGGACCTTACACGAGCGGACTTGCCGTCAAGGAGACGTTGCAACTTCTGCGAAAAATTTTTCCGCTTAGAACGTGCAAAACTTTTGCCAAACGTCCGTGCCTGGAATTTCACATCAAACGCTGTCTTGCGCCGTGTGCACAGAAAATTTCTCGCGAAGAGTACATGCAACTTGTCAACGCCGCCGAAAAATTTTTGGAAGGTCGCACGGCTCAAGTCGAACGTGAACTTTCAAGCCGCATGAATGACGCCGCGCAGTCGTTGAATTTTGAATTGGCAGCTCATCTCCGCGACGTGTTGCTTGCCGTCCGAAAAGTCAGCGAGAAACAAAAAATCGTCACCGATTCGGGCGACGTTGATGCGATTGGATTGGCGCGACTTGACGGCGAAACTTGTGCGCAAATTTTTTTCATACGCGACGGAAAAGTTATCGGGCGCGAAAATTTTTTGCTAAGCGGCACCGACGACGAATCAGACGCTCAAGCCGTCACGGAGTTTATCAAGCAATACTACACTCGCGCGAAAATTTCTGCGGCGGAAATTTTGTTGCCTGTCACGTTGCCCGCGCAGGACGTTGAACTTTTGAGCAAATGGCTCGGCGTGAAATTGATCGTCCCGAAACGCGGCGTCAAACGTTCGCTGGTTGAAATGGCAAATCAAAATGCGGAAAAATTTTTGGCGGAAGAATCAGCGCGTCGACAACTCAAGGACAGTCAAACATTCGGCGCAGTCGAAGAGCTCAAAACTTTGCTCAACCTTCCGAAACTTCCAAGGCGTATGGAATGTTTCGACATCTCGCACATACAAGGCGCGGAAACTGTGGCGTCAATGGTCGTCTTCGATAACGGCGTGCCCGACAAGAAAAGTTATCGGCGATTCAAAATTCGTTCGGCGGAAGGCAAGCCCGACGATTTTTTGTCAATGCGCGAAGTCACAAGCCGACGTTACGGAAAAATTTCCGCTGATTTGCCGGACTTGATTGTCATTGACGGCGGACTTGGTCAGCTGAATTCGGCGTTGGAAATAATTCGCGGAGCAGGTCACGACGTACCGGTCATCGGATTGGCAAAACAATTCGAGCTGATTTTCGTCGAAGGCTCATCAATTCCGATTGAGTTGCCGCGCGACAGTCAAGCGTTAAAACTCATGCAACGAATTCGCGACGAGGCTCATCGTTTCGCGATAACGTATCATCGGAAATTACGGCGGGCGCGCAACTTGAAATCGGAGCTGGACAACGTGCCGGGCATCGGCGTCAAGCGTCGGACTGAACTGCTAAAAAAATTCGGCTCACTCGCAAAAATCAAAGCCTCTTCCGTTGACGAATTGCTTACCGTGCCGAGCATGACACGCACCGCCGCAGAGTCGTTGAAAAAATTTTTCGCTGGAACGTGACAAATTCAAAGCCGCTTCGGCGGATTTTTTTATGTAAAAATATTTCACGGCGTGCTATAATCCCGTCAAACACAAGCGAAGGGAAATTTTCAATGACAGATAAAATTAAATCGCCGCCGCCAATTCTGATTTGTATCGCGGCAATCGTCGTGAACTTGCTCGGCTCGTTCGTCGCGAAATTTTTTGCGCTGCCGATTTATCTCGACACGGTCGGCACAATTTTTATCGCGATGATGAGCGGCTACGTCCCGGGCGTCATTGTCGGCTTTGCAACGAATCTGCTCAATTCGCTCGTCGACGAATCGGAAATGTATTATTGCTCAATCAGTATTATCGTTGCGCTTTACACGACGTTTCTTGCACGGCGCGGCTACTTCCAAAAATTTTCGCGAACATTGATGACGATTCTGCCGCTGACTTTAATCACGACGATTTTGGTTGAGCTGATTGAAAAATTTTTGCTCAATGCGGGCGTCGAAAGGTTCAGCGCGTTTGAATTGCACTTCACGACAATTTTTCTGTGCGAACTCGTCGACAAAGGACTAATCGTTTTGGCAATGTTCTTCGTCGTGAAATTCGTGCCGCCGCGTGTGAAAGAAATTTTCGCCGATTGGGGACAACGTCAAGCTCCGCTGTCCGCCGACGTGAAAAGCGCAGTTTATGCTCGCAAATGCCCGGTCTCGTCGCTTAGGGTAAAGGTGCTGTTGATTTTCACGGTTGGCGCAGTTTTTATCGCCGCGTCAATCGCTTCAATCAGCCACAGAATTTTTGAGCAAGCCGCCTTCGCCGCGCAGATAAACATTGCCGAAACTTTGACGACCGTCGTTGCGAATGAGATTGAGCCTTCACGCGTCGACGATTACATAAAACTCGGACACGCCGCGCCCGATTATGATGCCGTCGAGAAAAAAATTCGCGTCATCAAAGACAGCAACGACGACATAAAATTTTTGAGCGTCTACAAGGTCACGCCGCAAGGTTTTATCGTCGTCTTCGACATGGACACGGACGGGCTTGAGGCGTCTGCTCCCGGCGAATTCGTTGCCTTTGATGAAATTTGTCCTTCGCGCGAAGATTTGATTGCCGGCAATGAAGTTCCGCCGATAATTTTTGACGGCAAAAACGAACGACTGCTTACGATTTTCAAGCCTGTTTACGACGCGAACGGCAAATGCGTTTGCTACGCCACGATTGATTTTTCGCTGAATTTAATCGCCGCATACGGTCGAACGTTCATTGCAAAAGTTCTCGCGCTGTTTTCCGGTTGCTTTGTATTTATTTTCGTGCTCGGCTCGCGTTTCGTCGAGAACAATATAATTTTGCCCGTCAACACGATGGAATATTGCGCGAAGAATTTTGCTTACGACAACGACGAATTCTGCGCCAACAACGTCGAACAGCTCAAGCGGCTCAAAATTCACACGGGCGACGAGATCGAAAATTTGTATCACGCACTGCTTAAGACGACGCAGGACGTTTTGACGTACCTTGAAAAGTTGCGGCGTGCCAAACGTCAAGTCGCGGAAATGGACGAACTGGCGCACAAGGATTCATTGACGGGCATAAAGAATAAGGCGGCTTATGATGAAGCAATCACTGCGCTTGACAAAAAAATTTCTGCAGGCACCGCGCACTTTTGCATTGCAATGGTCGACGTGAACTTTCTTAAACGCGTCAACGACACCTACGGGCACGAACGCGGCAATATTTATCTGATGAACGCCGTCAAGTTGATTTGTGCAGTTTTCGGCGAAGAACACGTTTATCGAATCGGCGGCGATGAATTCGTTGTGATTCTTGAAGACGATAAAGTTTCGTTGAGCAAATATTTCGTGACGCAATTTGTTGCCGAGATGAAACGCAAAAATTCTTCCGCGACGTTGGAGCCGTGGGAAAAAGTTTCGGCGGCGGTCGGCGTTGCGAATTTCGGTGCGGGCGATAAAACTGCGGAAGAAGTTTTCAAACGTGCGGATGCTCAAATGTACGAGAACAAATTGGCGATGAAAGCTAATCGCAGAGACTAGTTTCAAGTCCCTAATCCCTAACCACCAGTCCCTATAAAAAGAGGCGAAAACTTTATGACGGAGCGAAAAGATTTGCGGGCAGTAATTTTACTTTGCGGCGCGGCACTCGCGCTGAATTTGTTCGGCTCCTTTGTCGCGGCGAAATTCAATCTGCCACTGTTCCTTGATACAGGCGGCACAGTTTTTATCGCGGCACTTGGCGGCTATCTGCCGGGCATTGCTGTCGGTTTCTTCACGAATCTGATAAAATCTTTCGTCGAGCCGGCGCAAATGTATTTCTGTTCGGTAAGCGTTGCCGTTGCGATAATCACGACGTTTCTCGCGCGAAAAGGTTTCTTCCAAAGTTTTGGCAAAGCTCTGTCCACAACAGCCGTGTTGACAGTGTTAACGAGCACTTGCGACTTTCTGATAAAATTTTTCTTGAAGGTGTCCGATGTCCTTGAGCCGATACAAAATTTCGGAATAGACTTCACGGAAAATTTCGCGTATGAATTCCTCGACAAAGGCTTGGCGATTGCGATAGCGTTTTGTCTTATAAGATTCGTTTCGCCGCAGACAAAAAAATTTTTCCGTCACTTGGGTCGAAAGCAGTCGCCTTTGCCCGACGAGATGAAACATTTTGCCGACGAACAACATTATCTGTCGTCTTCACTGCGAACGAAAATGCTCGTGATTCTGACGTTAAGCTCGCTGTTGTTGTCGTTTTCCGTGTCGCTGATAAGTTTTCTGCTGTTCAAAGATTTTTCTCGCGACGACCGCATTAAAACTGTCGACGGGCTTGTCGCGGTGATGGTGAATGAAATTAATCCCGCGCTCGTCGACGACTACATTTATTACGGGAGCGAAGACGACAGATACAAAGACACCGAAGAAAAATTTTACGCGCTCAAAAACAGCAATTCCGACATAAAATATCTTTACGTCTACAGATTTTCCAAGCGCGGCTGCCAAGTTGTTTTCGATTTGAACACGGCGGATATGGAAGGCGACAAGGCGGGCGATTTTGTTGAACTCGACAAGAGCGCGCGACCTTATCTTGACGATTTAATTGCCGGCAGACCGATTCCGCCGATTATTGCCGACGATAATTTTGGTTATCTGCTCACGCTGTACAAGCCTGTTTACGACGTGAACGGCAAGTGCCAATGTTACGCCGCGATTGATTTTTCCATGAACATTCTCAACGAATACACTCGGACTTTCGTAATAAAATTGTTCGCGCTGTTCTTGGGCTGCTTTGTATTTGTCTTTGCCGTCGGTCTCGTCTTCATTGAAAACAACGTAATTCTGCCCGTCAACACGATGGCTTATTGCGCACAAAATTTTTCCTACGACAGCGAAGAGTCTCGCGAAGAAAATTTCAGGCGGCTCAAAGATTTGAAGATACAAACCGGCGACGAGATTGAAAATTTATACGCCGCGCTGATTCGGACGACTGAAAATATTTTGCAATACCTTGAACATTTGCAACACGCCAAATCCGTTGTCGCCGATATGCAGGTGCGAGTTTCCGCAATGGACGAAATTGCTTACAAAGATTCGTTGACGGGCGTCAAAAACAAAGCCGCCTACGACCGAGAAATCGCCGCGTTGAATGAAAAAATTTCCGAAGGCACCGCGCAATTTTGTATCGTGATGATTGACGTGAACTTCCTAAAGCGAATCAATGACACCTACGGGCACGAATGCGGCAACAAGTATCTGATTAACGCCTGTCGACTTGTCTGCGCTGTTTTCGGTGAAAATCGCGTCTACAGAATTGGCGGCGACGAATTTGTTGTGATTTTAACGGACGTTTTGGCTCCGTTGGGAAATTATTTTGTGACGGAATTTAACTTCGAGATGAATGCTAAAAATTCCAATGAATCGCTTCAGCCGTGGGAAAAAATTTCTGCGGCAATCGGCGTTGCGAATTACGAATCGGACGATAAAACTGCGGAAGAAGTTTTCAAGCGCGCCGATGCTCAAATGTACGAGAACAAGTTGGCGATGAAAGCTAATCGCAGGGACTAGATAAGGAGAATTTTTTTGCCGAAAAATTTGGAACGGAATTTCGAGCTTGTTGCAGTCGGACTGATTTTGATTTTCGCAATAGCCGTGAGAATCGTCACGCCGCCCTATCAAGTCGCCGACGAAATAAATCACTTCGCGCGCGCCTGGCAAATATCGGAAGGAAAATTTTTATCGACGACGGCAGAGGTGCGGGCGATTGAACGCGGCGATAATCCGACGACTAAAGATCAAGTGCGCTGGTCGTGCAGAGGGCAAAAGGTCACGCTCAACGTTGAAGACGAAAAATTTTTCGTGGCAGAGACTCCGCGCTCAATGATGCCGTCTGAATTTACATTGGACGTTGTGAACAAATTCCACGCGATAAATTTCGACGCGACGAAAAAATTTTTATCAACGCCGCTGAATCCTGACGCGACAGAGTGGCATTTGATACCAAACACGGGCTCTTATTCGCCGCTGGCATATTTTCCGCAAGCCGTCACGGCGATTATCTGTCGGCAGCTGAATTTGAACGCGGGAACGATTTATTACGCGATGAGCTTGAGCGCGTTGATTTTCGCGGCGACGTGCGTTTATCTGTCGATGAAACTTTTGCCTGAAAAAAAACTGCTGATATTTTTGCTCGCGTCAATGCCGATGTTTTTGGTCGAGGTCGCGTCAATTTCCGCCGACGCCGTGATTTACGGACTGTGCTTTTTGTCGACGGCGTGGATTTTGTCGTTGCGAAAGTTTTCAACGCGAATGACCGGCTCCGAAATTTTCGGGCTGATAATTTTGTCAATCGCACTCGGCTTGCTGAAACAGGTTTACGGCGCGATTTTGTTGCTGTACTTTTTGATTCCGCGCGAACGTTTCAAATCGGCGGCACAATTTATCGGCGCGGGAATTTTTTTGTTGGCGACGGAATTATTGGTTTCGACGGCGTGGCTTTACGTCTCAAGCGATTTCGGACGAATTGCGCTGTTCACGGGCTTTTACATGGGACTTGACGGCATTGACGTTGCCGCGCAGAAAAATTTCATCTTCACGCACCCGATAGAATTTTTGCTCGCGTTCCTGAAAACTTTGGCGCATCCCGATATTTGGTTCGCGAAAACATTTTTCGGAGTGCTCGGCATCGTCAACGTCTACTTCCCGAAAATTTTTTACGTCGGCTGTGCGGCGGTGCTGATAATCGCGGCGTCATTCGGAAAATTGCGGTTGAGCTTGATTGAGCGGCTGATAATTTTGTTCGCGGCGTTCATCACGGCGTTTGGAATTTTCGCGGTCGAATATCTCGTTTGGTCGTCAATCGGCGCGGACGTGATCTCCGGCGTGCAAGGTCGCTACTTCATTCCGATTGCGTTGCTGACGTTTAGCAGTCTGTCATTGTTCGAGCCGCCGAAGTTCGCGAATTTTTTTGCGGTGCTGATTGGAATTTTCTGCGCGGCGTCAACGATTTGGATAACCTTTTTGCGTTTCTACTGAAATTTTTGTTGCAAAAAATTTTTTCGGCTGATATAATGCGCGTCGAGGGCTTAAACGGACGATACGCACTCATGGTAATCACCCAAAACGCAAATAACCCCCGAGCATGTCTGCTGGCTACAGATTCTCGGGGGTTGCGTCGTTTATTGACGCATTTGGGGATCAGTCACCACCCTAAAGGTGTTCCTTGATCCAATCGTACACGAAACGCCCAATGACGCTCGTGACGATTTTTTTTATGATTCAGACTATCAAGTCTCATATTTTTTGGAGGAAGTATGGCAAATTTTATCGTGACAACCATTCGCAAGCCCGACATTGCGACTGAAACTTTTGCTGATGAATTGTCGCTTAAACTCGGCGGCAACTTCGTTAAGCGCGAGGATTTTTCATTCGACAGGCTCAAAAAAATTCACGGCGTCGAAATTCGGAGGGAACATGGCAAATTTTATCGTGACGACGATTCGCAAGCCCGACATTGCGACTGAAACTTTTGCTGATGAATTGTCGCTTAAACTCGGCGGCAAATTCGTTAAGCGCGAGGATTTTTCATTCGACAGGCTGAAAAAAATTCACGGCGTCGAAAATATTTTGCTCGTCAAGAAAAATTCGTTGAGCGTCGTCACTTCCGACGGCGAATTATTTTTTCATCCGAACACCGCACATTTGCGAATCAAAAATCTGCGCGGCGGCGAAGGCGACAGATTGATTGACGCGCTGAAAATTTCTGCCGGCTCAAAAGTTTTGGACTGCACGCTCGGGCTCGGAAGTGATTCAATCGTTGCAAGCTGCGTCGCTGGAAATTTCGGCAAGGTCGTCGCTCTGGAAGTCAATCCGCTGATTTTTACCGTCGTCAATCACGGCATGAAAAATTTTTCCGACGATTCACCGCACATTTTGGACGCAATGAGAAGAGTTGAAGTCGTCAACGCCGATTATCGCGACTATCTGACAAACTGCGCGGAAAATTCCTTCGACGTGGTTTATTTCGATCCAATGTTCCGCCGTCCGATTGAAAAAAGCTCCGGGCTCAATCCGATTCGTCCGCTAGCCGATAATCGCCCGTTGACTGCAGAAATTATCCGCGAGGCGTGTCGTGTCGCCAAAAATCGCGTCGTCATGAAGGAACATTCGGGCAGCGATGAATTTGCTCGGCTCGGCTTTGAAATCGTCGGCGGCGGAAAATACAGCTCGGTTGCTTTCGGCGTGATTGATGTCATTGACTTTGACGGTCGGCGCGTGTAAAATTCCCGCAAAAACTTTCTCGGAGGCACCAATGCTCGACAAAGAAATTTTGCAATACAAAGTCGGCGGACTGCTCTATATGCCGGCGTTTCAACGGAATATCGTCCAAAAAATTTCAGCCAACAAATTGCCGCACTTAAATTCAGCAGCTTTTTGTTTGGAAGATTCAATTCAAGACAATTCACTCGACGACGCGGAAAAATCGCTGAAAATAATTCTGCACGAACTCGAAAGGCTCAACGCAAATTTGCCGCTGATATTCATCAGGATTCGTTCGCCGCGACATCTGGAAACGTTCCACGAATCAATCGGTTGTCGCTCAAAAATTTTGACGGGCTACATTTTGCCGAAAGTCGACATGCAAAACGTCGGCAGTTACATCAATCTTGCCAAAGAAATTAAACTTTTTATAATGCCAACGCTCGAAAGTGAACGCGTCGCAAATCTTTTGACACGTCGCACGGAAATTTTATCGCTCAAACAGGCTTTCGACGAGATAAAACCGCTGATTTTAAATATTCGCGTCGGCGTCAACGATTTTTGCAAGCTCTACGGTCTGCGCCGCAACATCAACCAAACAATTTACGACATTGGCATTGTTCGCGACGTTTTGATTGATATTCTGAACGTTTTCGCCAAAGATTACGTCGTTTCCGGCTCCGTTTGGAATTATTTCAACGGCGACAACGGCGGTGCATGGGCTAGAGGTCTGAAACGCGAACTTGAACTTGACAAGGCGAACGGTTTCATCGGCAAGACGGCGATTCATCCCGCGCAGTTGCCGATTATCTTCGACAGTATGAAAGTTTCGCAAACCGACCTTGACGACGCGAAAATTTTGCTCGATTGGAAGTCGTCGACGCATGGCGTGATGAAAAGTTCCGACGGTTCGCGCATGAACGAAGTCAAATGCCATTTGAATTGGGCGCGGCGCATAAAAATTTTAAGCGAAATTTACGGCGTCAATACGAAATAAATTTTAGGAAAAAATGCCGAATTAAACGGTCACACGACAAAAAATTAGCCTCGAATCAATTTCGCGGCTTTTTATCTTCCGAAATTCTGAATTGGCTCGTTCAGCCGGAATTGCGTTGTTTTCTTGCATGAATCAGCTAAAAAAAGTTTTTAAAGGGCTTGACACCCGTTTTTTTTTTTTTTAATGTTCGCGCCAATATTCCGGCAATACCAACTGCGCTAACGGAAAAATCTCGTCTCAACTAAGTAAGCGGCGGGATTTTTTCGCTGATAAGGAAGTTTTTAACTGTGAAAGACAAATTTAACCGTTGCGAAGACAAAAATTCAAGTTCAGACACTGAAAAAGAAGATTCCGATAAAACTTTTCCTGAAGATGATTTTGGAAGCCTGTATGTCAGTGATGAAATGTTTTTAAAGTTGATAAACAGACGTATAAAGCATTCAAACGATAATCAACAATAAAATTTTTGACTGACATGTTAAAACCTCACAATAAGGAACTTTCCCGATAAAAAAGCCCTTCGACGGCGTGTCGGAGGCTTTTTTCATTGCAGAATAATAATTTTGTCGCCTCAAATGATGTGACATTATGGAACCGCCATTGCTTGACGAAATGAAGACTAATATAATGCGAACGTAAACATTTGAGCCCAATATGATTAAAAAAAGGTTGTGTTGCTATGTTTCATGACTTAACGCGCAGAGATTTTATCAAAGGCGCGGCGATAAGTTTTTTGGCAGTCAATACGCTCGGAATTTTGCCCGAAAAAGTTTTTGCCGCCGATAATTGCGCTGTCAAGACCCGTTACGGAACTTTTAACGGGTTTATCGACGAAAAAGGCGTAAAAACGTGGCTCGGCATTCCATTTGCTCAACCGCCGGTCGGAAAATTGCGTTGGCAGGCTCCTCAACCGCTTAAACCGACAAATAAATCTTTCGACGCGAAAAAACTCGGATTTGCACCAATGCAAGCCGATATGAAACTCGATGAGCCGATTATTGACGATGACGACGTTAAACAAGGCGAAGATTGCTTGACTTTGAACATTTTCACACGCGGAAACGGCAAAAATAAACCGGTAATGGTCTGGATTTATGGCGGAGCGTTTGTAAGCGGATATGCGCATGAAGCACTTTACAGCGGAGCAAATTTTGTGTCTGCGCAAGATGTCGTTATGGTTTTTTTGAACTATCGACTGAATATTTTCGGCTTTATGAACTTCGCGAGCGTCGATTCTTCATTTTCTGACAGCGGTTATCTCGGAATTAAAGACCAACTCGCTGCTTTGAAGTGGATTAAGGAAAATATCGCTGAATTCGGCGGAAATCCGGAAAATATTACGGTTTTTGGCGAAAGTGCCGGCTCAATGTCGACTATGTTGCTTACACTTCTTCCAGAATCAAAAAATTTATTCCAAAAAATAATTTCGCAGTCCGGAAACGTCAGTTTTTATAATGAACTGCAATATTCCGCCCAAATTACAGAAAAATTTATGGATTTTTGCGGCGCGAAGACAATCGGCGGCCTTATGAAGAAATCCGGCGTCGAACTCCAACAACTTTACGCGAAATATTTGTACGTAAGCGATGGTAGCAATCTTATGGACTTTGCTCCGACGTGCGACGGGAAATTTTTGCCAAAAGACCCTGTTAAGGCATTAAAAGACGGCGCGGCCGGCGAAATTAAGTTTTTAACGGGCACAACCGCTGACGAATGGCGCGCTTTCTTGCTTGGCGATGAAAATTTCTTTGAAATCTACAGAAAAGCTCCCGGAAATATTTCTCCTGTCCTCAGACGATATAAAGCGCAAACTACGGAAGAAATTTATAAAAACTGGCTCAAAAATCGTCCAGATACCGAAGAAAATTACGCAGAATTTGCAACGCAGATTGATTTTCGTGTCGGACAGGAAATTTCGTCCGAATATCAATCAAAATTCGCTGATGTTTATTTTTATCTGTTCAGCGAGCCGTCTCCGATTGAAATGCTTGGTTCATGCCACGCTTTCGACATTCCGTATACTTTCAACGTGTCGTCCGAAGAATTTACGCCGAATCAAAGCCTTGTAAGGGCAATTCAAGCGTCATGGGCGGCATTTGCGGCTACCGGCAACCCGAACAACGAATTTATTCCGCATTGGCAGAAATATTCAGCTCAAAATCGCCAAACTATGGAATTAAACTCGAAAGGTTGCGTTCTTCACAAAGATTTGGACACTGATAACTTAAATGCATTGCGTTACGTCTACGAAAACTAAAGGAAGTGATTTTATGTATGATTTAACGCGCCGCAACTTTATAAAAACGGCGGCAGTCGGCTTTTTTGCTGTCAATGCTTTTGATGTAATGGGACTTTTTCCTGAAGAAAGAGTTTTTTCGGCAGATAATTGCACTGTAAAGACTAAATACGGCACATTTAACGGTTTTGTCGACGAAAACGGCGTAAAAACTTGGCTCGGCATTCCGTACGCTCAACCGCCTGTCGGAAAATTTCGCTGGCAAGCTCCGCAACCGCTTAAACCGACAAATAAGACTTTCGACGCTAAAAAATTCGGCGCATCAGCCATTCAAGAGGACGATGAGATAGAAATAGCGTCTAAAAACGTTCAAAGTGAAGATTGTTTGACGATAAACATCTGGAAACGCTCCGAAAAGAAAAATTTGCCTGTAATGTTCTTCATTCACGGCGGAAGTTTCATGCACGGCGGCACGATTGAGCCGCTTTACAACGGAAATAACATTGCGGCGGCGAATGATGTAATTGTCGTCAGTTTTAACTATCGGCTGAACATTTTCGGCTTTATGCACTTTGAAACGGTTGATTCTGCGTTCGAGGAGAGCGGTTATCTCGGTTTGAAAGACCAAATCGCGGCTTTGAAGTGGGTTAAGGAAAATATCGCTGAATTTGGCGGAAATCCCGATAACATCACGATTTTTGGCGAAAGTGCCGGCTCAATTTCGTGTATGTTGCTGTCAGTCGCGCCTGCGGCTAAAAATTTATTCCAAAAAGCGATTCCGGAGTCAGGACCTTCGCGATTTGTTCACGATATGGATCACGCCGCCAAACTTACGGAAGATTTTATGAATTTGAGCGGTACACGGAAAATGAGCGACCTGATGAAGAAATCTTCCGCCGAGCTGAGAGATATTTACGTAAAACTCTTTGAAATGCGCATTAAAACGGCTCATTCTGATTTTATACCTGCTTGCGACGGAAAATTTTTACCTGAAGACCCTTTCACGGCGATGAAAAACGGTGCGGCTCGTGAAATTAAATTTTTAACGGGTGTAAATGCCTGCGAATGGGGATATTGGCTGCTTTATGACGAGAATTATTTTAAAAACTTCTACGAAACGCACGATAAAATTTCTTTGGTCATGAGCAGATACAAAAAGCGCACTTCACGCACGAGCAAGGAAGTTTATCTTAAATGGCTGAAAAATCGACCCGAAACCGAAGAAAATTACATGGATTTTATAAATCAAGTGGATTGGCGCGTCGGACAAGAGTTGGATGCTGAAAATCAGTCGAAATTTAATGACGTGTACTATTATTTGTTCAGTGATAAGTCATTGCGCGAAGATTTAGGGTCGTTTCACTCGTTGGAATTGGCATTTGTGTTCAATAAGCCGTTCGATGAGCTTTTGTTGACGCCTAATCCTAAACTTGTCCGCCAAATTCAAGCGTCGTGGACGGCATTTGCGGCTACGGGCAACCCGAACAACGAATTTATTCCGCGCTGGGAAAAATATTCCGCCTCGAACCGTCAAACAATGGAATTGAACTCGAAAAAATGCGTTTTGCATAAAGATTTGGACACTGATAACTTAAATGCATTGCGTTACGTCTACGAAAACTAGAAATCGTCTCTGCAAGCCGGAAAAGTCCTTCGGCGGAATGTCGGAGGATTTTTTCGTTTGACAAGGAAAAAATTTGGCTTTAAACTGCAAAAAACTGTCGGAGGCGATTTTTATTGAAAGTTTTCAAATCAGATGATGTTTTACGCGTCGCCAAACGTTTCAACAACACGCGGCGAAAATTTTTGCTGGTCAATCCGTTGCAGGGCAAACATCTGCCGACAAAACCTTCAGACGCGCTCGAAATGATGAACGCACTCGGAGAATTGGTCGCGGAAAAATTTTCATCGGCGCGATTCGTTATCGGATTCGCTGAAACTGCAACGGCAATCGGCGCGGTCGTGGCAAAAAATTTGTCGGACGAATGCTTTTATCTGCAAACGACGCGAGAAAATTTTTCGGGCACGTTCATAGAATTTTTGGAAGAACATTCGCACGCGCCGGAACAAAAACTTTTCGCCGAAAATTTATCGGAGCTTTTCAATCAAACGGACGAAATTATTTTTGTCGACGACGAACTTTCAACGGGCAAAACTTTGCTGAACATCGTCAAACAGCTCAAAAGCAAATTCCCGGTGCTTGCCGATAAAAAAATCTGCGCGGCGTCGATAATCAATCGGTTGTCGGCAGAAAATTTGGCGTCATTGGCGGCGGAAAATATTTCGTGCGTTTATCTCGTCAAGCTTGAGCAAAAATCTTTCGACGTGGAAAATTTTTCCGTCACCGAAGCTCAAACTGTCAATCATGAGCAAATTGACGGCGTTCAATCGTTGAAACTCGACACGTTGCCCGATTCACGACGCGGCATAAAAATCGGCGACTATTTCAATCGGTGCGAGGCTGTCGGCAAGTCAATCGTCGACGTTTTCAAGCGCGAGAACATTTCCGGCGAAATTTTGATTCTCGGCACGGAAGAATTCATGTTGCCCGCGATTTTGGCAGGTCGTGAACTTGAACGCGAAAATTTTTCCGTCGTCACGCACTCGACGACGCGCAGTCCGATTGGCATTTGCAAAGAAAAAAATTATCCGATTCGCGAAGGTTTCAAGCTCCGCAGTTTCTACGACGCCACGCGCACGACGTTTATTTATAACCTGAAACATTACGACGCGGCGATTATCATGACCAATGCGCAAAATTTTTCTGCAGGGCTTGACGATTTGATTAACGCGCTGAACGTTCACGGCGTCGGAAAAATTTTTCTCGTGAGGTGCTGAAATGTTCGGGACTTACAAACCGCAAGACGTGACGATTTTGCTCAAGGACATCAGCGGACTTGTCGAGCCGCTTTCAACCGCCGAACGCGAAAAATTAATTCAAACGGGACGACACTATTCGGAAATGTTGCCGATTGAATACGAGCCGTCGGAAAAATATTTGCAGGCTTACTTCGACGCGCTCAATCGTTACGCGAAAATCACTGCCGCCGCCGTCAAAACCGTTGCCGAAAAAATTTTCGCCGACAAAGGTCGCAACGTCGCGTTGGTCTCGTTAGCCCGCGCAGGCACGCCGATTGGAATTTTGATTAAACATTGCCTTGAGCGAAATTTTCCGTGCACAGTCGCGCATTACACGATTTCGATTATTCGCGGCGTCGGTATCGATAAAAATGCCGTGAAATTTATTTTGAGTCGACATTCTCCGCGCGAAATTCAATTCGTCGACGGCTGGACGGGCAAAGGCGCGATTCAACGTGAACTTTCCAACGCGATGAAAAATTTTCCGAACGTGAGCCCGGGACTTGCGGTCTTGAGCGATCCTGCAGGCGTCGCTGAAAAATTCGGCACGCGAGAAGATTTTTTAATCGCAAGTTCGCTGTTGAATTCGACGGTGAGCGGACTTTTGAGCCGAACATTTCTTCGCAGTGACATCATCGGCGCGGAAGATTTTCACGGAGCGGCATTCTACTCTGAACTTGCCGACAAAGATTTGACGTACCAATTCATCAACGCGATTGAAAAAAATTTTGACGTTCCCGCGCTGATTGACGATTTTAAACCGCATAATGGACTTGCCGAAGTAAAAAAAATCGCCGAGGATTTTTCAATCGCCGACGTGAATTTAATCAAGCCGAGTATCGGAGAGGCAACGCGAGTTTTATTGCGCCGCCTGCCGTGGAAAATTTTGGTTCACAGTTTGCACGACGAAGAGCATTTGGGACATTTGTATCAGCTTGCGAAGGAGAAAGGCGCGCCGCTCGAAGTCTATCCGCTGAAAAATTACAAGGCTTGCGGACTGATTCGACGGCTCGCGGATAATTGACATGAAAATTTTATTTGCCTGCGATTTGGACGGAACTTTGATTCATTCGCACAAAAAACGCCGTGACGGAGATATTTGCGTGGAAATTTATGACGGACACGAGCAAAGTTTCATTTCGCCGCGAGAATTGGATTTGCTGAAAAAAATTGCCGCGCAGATAATTTTTGTGCCGGTGACGACGCGTTCAATCGCTCAATATCGCAGAATTTTTTGGACGGAAGATTTTCGCCCGCGCCATGCTGTCGTTGCAAACGGTGCTTACATTCTCGACGGTGAACAGCAGGAAAATTTCTTGCGCGAAGTCGCCGAGCCGTATGTTGACGAATTGGAGTTTCAGCGCGAAAAATTTTCGACCGACGACAGATTTGACATTTGCCGCATTGTCGACGAGAGCTTTTTATTTCTGCGGTGCCGCGATGAAATTGACGCCGACGAAATTTTTTTCGACACGCCTTTAACGGCTCAACACACGGGCAAAAAAATTTATCTCTTTCCGCCGGAACTGAACAAGGGCAATGCGTTGAAGTTGCTGACGGAAAAATTTTCGCCTGATAAAATTTTCGCGGCAGGTGACAGCGCGATTGATTTGCCGATGCTTGAACTTGCAGACGTTGCCTTTCACGAATTCAACAGCGCGGAAGATTTTTTGCAACGAATTATCGACGAATTAACGAATGACGAGTAAAATGTAAACTTGACAGAAAGGTTGTGATTGAATGGAGATGTTGGAAGTCATGCGTTCGCGGCGCAGTGTTCGTCGCTACACCGAGCAGCAAATTTCCGACGAGCAGTTGAAAAAAATTTTGAGTGCGGCATTGCTTGCGCCGAGCGGTCACTCAAAATATCCGTGTGAATTTATCGTCGTCAAGAATCGTGAGCTGCTGGAGAAAATGTCGCATTGTCGCAAAGGTGTCGCCAAAATGTTGGAAGGCGCGGCGGCTGCGGTCGTCGTCATTGCCGACAAAGACAAATCTGATACGTTCGTCGAAGATTCTTGCGTGGCGATGATGAACATGGAAATTTTGGCGACTTCGTTGGGTATCGGCAACTGCTGGATTCAAGTGCGCAACCGTGACGCGGAAGACGATTCGACGAGTGAAAATTATCTGCGCGGACTGCTGAACTTTGCGGAAAATTTTGCGTGCCAAGCAATTCTGTCGTTAGGCTTTCCTGCCAAAGAGCCGCGTGCTCGCGAATTGGATAAGCTCAACTTCGACAAGGTGCACATCATCGAATAAAATGTTAATGCCAACAAAAGAGCCCGTCACGGATGACGGGCTCGCCGGCACCACTGAGCGGGACGCGAAGTTTGCCGGCATTAACGACTTCGGTGAGCTGTGACGTTGCGGCAATGATGACTGAACGCTCCGCGCGTAGCGGTGGCTTTCTTTGCTACTTTCTTTCGCCAGTGAAAGAAAGTAGATCCTAAACGTAAAAAGAAAATTACACGCTCTAATTGCCCGGCATCAAAACGATATTGACAGGCAAATTGCTTGCGCTCGGCGGCGAATATTCAAAACTCACTTGCCCGCGATAATTGCCAAGCTCCGAAAGTTCCGTTCCGGTCGTCATCAGCGAAATTCCTTCGACTCTGGCTTGAGCGACGTTCGGCGGTTCCGGCGGAGTTCTGTCACCGAAATAAAGCCGACGATCAGGAGTTTGAATCACGCCCGAAGTTTCGCCGTAACGATAGCGCAACGCACCCGCATAGTGACCGCCGAGCGGACTCAGACAAAATCGCGTCATAAATCGCGTGCTGAAATTGAGCGTGTAATTTATTCCGTAGTTGCCGTAATTGATGACTTCCGAGCCGTCAGTCGCATCAATGCCGCGTTTGAATGTGTCGTTGACATTGTCGCCAATCAAAATGTAGCCGAGCCCGTCGCGTTCCCAATCGTAAGGCTTTTTGAGCGTCAACGTGCGATTCATTTCCTTAAACGTGCCGCGCAGTCGTTGTTCGTCTTTGGGCAAAATCTTCGCGACGTTTAGAAAGTCGAGCGGATCGGCGGATTCGGGATACATCATCAGAAAAATTTTTACGGGCGCAGTGGTCGTGAAGTCACACACGCCGTGAATCAGTTGACCGGGCTGAAGCAGGAAATATTTTTCGTCGGGCTGATAAACTTTGCGTTGATAACGTTCAAGCTCAATGCTGTCTTGAAATTCGCCTTCCATGTACATTGTCTGCGCGATTTTGCCGACGCTGAAATAATTTTTGTTCGGAGCACTGATACCGCCGCGCGTAATTTCGATGACGTTTCTTTTATCGGAAGTGTTCTCAAAAATTATGGCGAATCTTTTTCGGACGCCGGTATCGTTCAGGTGATAAAACAGCAACCGCGCGTCGCCGTCCACGGTGTCGGTGTAAAGAATTCCGTTGCGGTTGACGTATTCGGGACTGTCGGAAAAAATCAGCGTGCCGCCCCAATCGTAAGAAAAAATTTCTAGCTTGTGCATGATGGTTGAAGTTTTATATTCGGCGGAAGCATTTGGCATCAGCGCACCGAGTGACGTTGCCGCCGCCATCACTGCCGCAAAAACTTTCTTGAAAAAATTCATCGGCTCTCCTCCAAAAAATAAATTCCGTAAGATTATATCAACCGCCGTTTGCACAATCAAGGACAATCCTCACGTTGCCGCCCGCCAAGCGTTTCGCCGCGTTAAGGCGGTTATTTTTTTCTTGACTTTCGACACGTGCGACGATTATATTTTTCACAGATGATAAACGATTAACGGAGGGAAAGACAAATGAACGAACGCACGGAAAACATTCGCTACTCGGCACTGCTCGGCGTCCATACGATGATGCTTTGTCCGGGCTTGAACTTCGTCGCGCAATATCTGTCGGACGCTCAAATTTCGGCGCGGAGCATTGGAATTTTGGTCGCGGCAAGCTGTCTTATCGCGGTCATCATGCAACAATTCGTCGGTCGGCTCGTCGACAGAAACATTCTCGACGGCAGAAAACTTTTGCTGTTTTTGGCAACGATAATGACGCTGACGGGAATTTATTCGGCGTATCTCGGCGCGGGCAATCTCAAAGCGATAACCTTCAGCAGTCTCCTTTGCATTGCGCTGATTATGTTGCCCGTTCTGAATTCGTTCAGCTTCTACTACAAGAACAAAGGTATTTCCGTCAATTACGGCGTGGCGCGCGGTTGCGGATCAATGAGCTTTTGCGTCTGCTCGATAATTCTCGGTTTCCTCACGGCGAATATCGGGACAATCGTCGTGCCGTTGAGCTACGGACTTTTGGGCGCGATATTTTTTGCGATAATGATGACAATGCCGACGCTTAAAGGCAACGTTCAACCGAATAAGCCGCAGGAAACTTCAACGTTGCAACTTGGCAAATTTCCCGCGTTCAGACTGATGCTTATCGGTTTAAGTCTCGTTATGATTTTCCACAATATGCTGATGACGTATTTTATTTATGCGATTGAACTTGTCGGCGGCAACAACAGCAACCTCGGCATTGCGCTCGGAATTGCGGCGTTGTTGGAAATTCCCGTGCTGTTTGCTTATACTCGCGTCAAAGGTCAAACGCCATCAAAAATTTTCTTGACGGCTTCGGGCATTGCGTTCTTTGTCAAAGCGGCGTTGTTTGTCTTCGCGCAGTCGGTCACGATGATTTATCTGATTCAAACGTTGCAAATCGTCTCTTACGGCTTGATGGCGGCGGCGCGTGTCTATTACGTTGATGAAACTGTCGGCAAGAAATACGAGGCGACCGGGCAAGCGTACATGGCGGCAACGGAAACGATTGGCATTGTGCTCGGCAGCATCGTCGGCGGAATTCTGTTGCACAGCTTCGGAATTAAGGCGTTGCTTTGGTGCGGAGCGATTGTCAGTTTCGTCGGCATGATGTGCATGATTTCTTCCTGCCGCAGAAAGATTTAACATGAGCAACAAAAATTTTACACACCTTCACGTTCACACGGAATACAGCTTGCTTGACGGCGCGGCTCGTATCGGCGACCTTCTCGACGCGGCAAAAAATTTCGGCATGAATTCAATCGCGATAACCGATCACGGCACAATGTATGGCGTCGTTAATTTTTACAAGGCGGCGAAAAAACGCGGCATCAAACCGATTATCGGCTGTGAAGTTTACGTTGCGCCTCGAACTCGTCTCGACAAGGACAAAGTTGAAGACGTTCGACCGTATCATTTGATTTTGCTCGCCGAAAACAACGACGGCTATAAAAATCTCGTCAAGCTCGCGTCTTTGGCGTCAACGGAAGGTTTTTATTATCGTCCGCGCGTCGACAAAGATATTCTGCGCAAATATCACGGCGGGCTAATCGCGTTGAGTGCGTGCGTCGTCGGAGAAATTCCTCGTGCGATTTTGCGCGGAGATTTTTCTCATGCAAAGGAGCTCGTCGCCGAATACGTTGACATTTTCGGGCGCGATAATTTTTTTCTGGAGATACAGAATCACGGGCTGGACGAAGAGTTTAAAGTTCGCGAAGTGCTCAAAAAATTTTCTGCAGAGTTGAACGTTCCGCTCGTCGCAACAAATGATTCGCATTACGTTCGCCGCGAAGATTCAGACTTCCACGATTTGCTTTTGTGTCTGCAGACGAATCGGAAGCTTGACGATGAACGGCGATTAAAATTTCCGTCTGATGATTATTATTTGAAGTCGCCCGCGCAGATGAGAGAACTTTTTTTCGACACGCCCGAAGCTTGCGACAACACGTTGAGAATTGCTGAACGTTGCAACGTCACGTTGGAGTTCGGAAAATTTCAAATGCCCGAATTCCCGTTGCCCGATGGTTACGTTGACGCCGCCGATTATCTGCGCGACCTGTGCAATAAAAAACTTCCGACACGCTACGAAACTTTGACGCCGGAAATTATGACGCGGCTCAATCACGAGTTGGAAATTATTCACGGCATGGGCTACGACGGCTATTTTCTAATCGTGCACGACTTCATCGACTTTGCTCGGCGAAAAAAAATTCCCGTCGGTCCCGGACGCGGCTCGGCGGCAGGAAGTCTCGTCGCGTATCTGTTGGGAATTACGGAGCTTGACCCGATTAAATACGGTCTGCTCTTTGAACGTTTTCTCAATCCCGAACGCGTCACGTTGCCCGATATTGACGTTGACATTTGCTACATTCGCCGCGACGAAGTGATTAATTACGTGCGCAATCGCTACGGTGCGGAAAAAGTTTCGCAAATCGCGACGTTCGGGACGATGGCGGCTAAGGCGTCGATTCGTGACGTTGCCCGCGTGCTGAATTATTCATATTCGCAAAGCTCGGAGATTGTCAAGCTGATACCAAACGTCTTGAACATCACGCTTGATGACGCGTTGAAGACTTCCAAAGAGTTGCGCGCGGCTTACGACAAAGAATCCACGTTAGAAGAGCCAAACAATACTCGACCGATTATCGACTTCGCACGCAAATTGGAAGGTCTTCCGCGACATATATCGGTTCATGCGGCGGGCGTCGTCATATCAAAAATTCCGCTCGATGAAATTGTTCCGC
>CAMNPA010000004.1 GCA_946547205.1 uncultured Selenomonadales bacterium
GAACAGACCGTCGTCATCGTCACAAGACACATCAGCACCGTCAACACCGCAAAAATTTTTTTCACGTTAATCACCTCTAATCAATTAAACCTAATCGCTCCGTACCTGCCGAAAAAATTTTAGCTTAGACGTTTTGCTAAGTCAACGTGCACCGAACATGCCTTTAGCCGCATGACGCAGAAAATTTTTCTTTAATCTGAAACTTGATTGTCGAAACGTTTTTTAGTACAATGCGGGAAATTTTTTAGGGACTAGGGACTAGTTTCATTCCTAATTCCTCATTGAACGAAAGGTTGCTGGGAAATGAAAAGGGAGCTCATACATTTGGAGAACATCGCTAAATCGTTCGGGAATTTGCTCGTGCTCGACGAAATTGACTTGTCGATATACGAAAGCGAATTCATAACGTTGCTCGGACCTTCCGGCTGCGGCAAAACGACAATGCTCAGAATTATCGGCGGCTTTGAAATGCCCGACACCGGACGCGTGATTTTCGACGGCAAGGACATCACAAATCTTCCGCCGAATCGACGACCGATTAACACCGTTTTCCAAAAGTATTCGCTCTTCTCTCATATGAACGTTGAGGAAAATATTTCGTTCGGCCCGAAAATCGCGGGCAAGTCTGCCGATTACATTCACGACAAAGTTAAATACGCGCTCAAACTCGTCAACCTTGAAGGCTACGAAAAACACGACGTTACAAGATTGAGCGGCGGTCAACAGCAACGAATCGCCATTGCCCGCGCAGTTGTCAATGAGCCGAAAGTTTTGTTGCTTGATGAGCCGTTGAGTGCGTTGGATTTGAAATTGCGTCGTAACATGCGCCGCGAACTCGTCCGCATTAACAAAGAGACCGGCATAACGTTTATCTTCGTGACGCACGACCAAGAAGAGGCACTTTCGATGAGCGACCGCGTCGTCGTCATGAATCAAGGCTACATTCAGCAAGTCGGCACGCCCGAAAATGTTTACAATGAGCCGGAAAATGCATTCGTCGCTGATTTTATCGGTGACAGCAACATAATCGACGGCGTGATGGTTCGCGATAGAGTTGTGAGAATTTTCGGCAGAGAATATCCTTGCGTCGACAGCGGCTTTCCCGAAGAATGTCCCGTTGACGTTCAAATTCGCCCGGAAGATATTAAACTTGCCGCGCCGCTTGAAGGTGCTTTTAATGGTGTCGTGACGCGCGTAGTTTTTTGGGGCATGTCGTATGATATTAACGTTGAGGCTGACGGTTTTGAATGGCTGGTTCAGTCGACGACAGGGCGCACAGTCGGCGAAAAGGTTAGTCTGCACGTCGCGCCCGAAAACATTCAAATCATGAGCAAGCCGCAATCCGAAGATGAAGAAGTTGCGAAAGACAGTTAGGAATTCGTAATGCGTAATGCGCAATGAAAACCTAATCTGAATTGGAGGGCTTGCAATGTTTAATAAATTTACGCGCAATATTTTGTTGACGCCGTTTTTAATTTGGGCGGGACTTTTTATTTTCGTTCCGCTGATTTTTATTGTCTGGTACGGAGTGACAGACTACGACGGAAATTTTTCACTCGGCAACGTCGGACTGATATTTGAACGCGGCTATCTCGACGCACTGAAACTTTCAGTCGAATTGGCACTGATAAGCACGGTCGCCTGTCTGTTGCTCGCCTATCCGCTGTGTTTGATTTTGACGGAACGTCAGCGCGACAACACGACGATAATTTCTCTGCTGTTTATTTTGCCGCTGTGGATGAATTCGTTGCTGTCGACGATGGCTTGGCAGACAATCCTTGAACACAACGGAATCATCAATCAATTCATGAAACTGCTCGACTTGCCAACGTTCCACATGATAAACACGGAAGGCGCGATTGTCCTCGGCATGGTTTACAACTTCCTGCCGTATATGGTCTTGCCGCTGTTTATCTCGCTGTCGAAGATTGACAAAAGCATTTTGGAAGCAGCACAAGATTTGGGCGCGAACGCGTGGCAAAAATTTTTCCGCGTGATTTTGCCGTTGACTTTGCCCGGTGCGATTAGCGGTATAACAATGGTGTTCATTCCCGCGTTGACGACGTTTGTTATCAGCGCATTGCTCGGCGGCGGCAAGCTTTTGCTAATCGGCAACATCATCGAACAAGAATTCACTTTCCAATATGATTGGCACGTCGGTTGCGCATTGAGCGTGATTCTTATGATTTTCATCATATTGAACATGCTGTTGACGACGGCATTTGATCCGCTCAAGGAAGAAGGTGATTCGCCGTGAAGTACATCAAGCAAATTTATCTCGCGATAATTTTTCTGTTCCTGTACGCGCCGATTGCCGTGCTGATTGCTCAATCGTTCAACGCAAGCCGTTATCGCGGACATTGGACGGGCATCACGCTTGATTGGTACGTTAAACTTTTCAACGACCAGAGAATTGCCGACGCGCTGTCAAACACGCTGTCAATCGGTTTGTTATCGGCAGGCATTGCGACTGTCTTGGGCTTGATAACGTGCGTTGCAATGAAAGAGTTTTCTCGCAAATGGCGGGCGACCTTCATGAGCATAACGAACATTCCGATTCTCAACGCCGACATCGTCACGGGAATATCGCTCATGCTTTTGTTTATGGGCATCGGTCTCAAGCTCGGCTACGTGTCAATCTTATTGGCGCATATCGTTTTCAATGTGCCGTATGTGATTCTGTGCATAATGCCGCAACTTATGACGCTCGACAAAAGTTTTTACGAGGCAGCGTTGGATTTGGGCGCAAGTCCTTTCAAAGCATTCACAAGCGTTATCCTGCCGGAACTGCGTCCGAGTATCTTCGCGGGCTTTTTATTGGCGTTCACGATGTCCGCTGACGATTTCATAATAACTCACTTCACGAAAGGCGCGGGCGTCGACACATTGACAACGGCAATTTACGCGCAGTTGAAATTGGGCGTGCACCCGGAAATTTACGCGCTGTCGACTTTGGTATTCGTCTTCGTGCTGATTTTTGTAATTCTCTTCGCGATAAATCGTCGCAAGTTAAAACATATTGAGGAGGTTATCTAATGACCAGATTAAAATTTCTCGCGCTCCTTATGATGAGCTGTCTGATGTTTGGCGTCGCAGGTTGCGGCTCTACAGGTGACGGCGGCAAAAAGGAACAAGTTTACGTCTACAGTTGGGGTGATTATCTCGATCCCGAAGTGCTCAAGACTTTTGAGGAAGAGACCGGCATTCACGTCGTGCTTGACGAATTCGACACCAACGAGAGCATGTATCCGCGCGTGGCGGAAGGTGCCGTTCATTACGACGTTATCTGCCCGTCCGATTACATGATTCAGAAAATGATTGGCAACAATCTTTTGCAGCCGCTCGACTTCAGCAAATTGCCTGACGCCAAAAAATATATCGGCGAAGAATTTTTCAATCAGGCAAAGACGTTTGACCCGGGCAACAAATACGCCGTGCCTTATTGTTGGGGAACCGTCGGCATAATCTACGACAAGACGAAAGTCACGGAGCCCGTCGACAGCTGGAATATCCTTTGGGACGAGAAATACAAAGGGCAAATTCTTATGCAAGATTCCGCGCGCGATGCCTTGATGATTCCGCTTAAGCTCATGGGTCGCAGCATGAATGAGACTGACAAAGACGTTTTGGCGCAGGCTCAAGAGATGTTGAAGAAACAAAAACCGCTCGTTCAAGCTTATGTCGTCGATGAAGTCAAAGAAAAACTTATCGGCTCGGAAGCGGCAATGGGCGTCGTTTTCAGCGGCGAGGCTCTGATAATTCTGCAAGAAAATCCTAACATGGCGTTCGCTGTCCCGAAGGAAGGCACCAATTTTTGGATTGACGGCTGGGTCATCACGAAGGACGCGCAGAACGTTGACGCCGCGCACAAATTTATCAACTTCATGTGCCGCCCGGATATTGCCGTGAGAAATTTCGACTACCTGGGCTATTCCACGCCGAATATCGCCGTCAAAGACTTGGAAGAGAACGAGGAGTATAAAAATTCGCCGATAGCCTTCCCGTCGCCTGACGTTTACAAAGACCAAGAGACTTACAAATATCTCGGCAACCAGATGGACGAATATTATAATAATCTTTGGATGCAAGTTAAAGTTGATTGACGAAAAAATTTTTCCCTGACAAATTGAGTCAGGGATTTTTTTTGTTATAATTGAAGAAAATTTTTTGGAGGCGAGACTCATACGTTTGAATTCGCGGGAAATGGTAGCTTGATGTCTGCCGAGCATTTAATGGCGTCTAACGTTAACTTAGATTGTACATTTGCGCCGACAAAGAAAAAGCAGATTCTAAACATGGAAATAACTTACACGCCGAATGCGCTTTACCAACACGGACTAATCCCTGTGAACATTGTCACCGTAAATCGTTTTGAATTCATCGCGCATGGAAATTGGCTGCCAGCCGCGTTTGAGAGCAAGAGCCGTATCAGATGCCGCACGAGTCGTATTGCCGAGTTCGCGCGTCGTGTCGTCGCAGATAACGAAGAAACTCATTGAACGATATTTGTTGTCCTGCAACGTGTATTCGAGCATTCCGCTGTCGCCCGACGAGTTGCCGAACGCTAAAACAGGTTTCTTGCCGATTTGATTGAGTATGGAAAAGATTTTAACGGTCTTGGCGTTTTCGATGAGCGGTTTGCCCGAAATAACGATTTTCTCTTTGTGGCGGTCGTAGAAATGATTTTTGGGAATGTCTTTGCCCATATTTGTTGACGTGTAATTGAAATCCGTGCCCAAAATTCTGTCGTATTGAATCGGAATGACGCCTTCGACGAGTTCGCGCGTGGTTGAAACGCCGCAAGCCGAATCAATGTAAACTTGGAAGCCGTTGTTCGTAAGGTAGGAAATAATTTCGACCATCGGCAGATAAAAAGCCTCGCCGCGTTTGAGATTCGTCAAGCCGGTCTCGTTCGTGTTCATGAATTCGCGGACGTAAGCGCGATATTCCTCGTCCGTCATACCGGCATAAGCGGCGGTGAGTCCTTCGATGTAAGCTTTACTCTCTGCGGGCGTAAGTTTCTGTTTGGCGTAGACTTTCGGCTGAATTTTTTTCGCCAAGTTGAGCAATTTCTTCGGCGCGGTGTAATTTTTATCTTCAAGCACGCGGTGAAGGAACATTGCCTCTTGAAAATAAATCGGCGCGGTTTCGCAATAAAACGTTCCGTCCATGTCGAAGGTCGCAATTCGATCTTCGGGCGGAATGAAATTTTTGCTGTTGGGATTTGTCACGTCCTCAACGAATTCGATAATCTTTTGCTTAGTCGGAGAATCGGCGTTCCAATATTGGAAGTCCGCCGCCGTTTGAACGTGAATCGCCGCGATTTCGTCACGAGTCGCCGCATTAACCGCACCGAATGAGCCAAACGCGATTAAGCCCGCCGCGATTGCCGACAAAATTTTTTTACGCATATTTTCATCACCTCCGAGCATATTTTAGCAGAAAAATTTTCTCCGTCAAACGAAAAAACCTCCGAGATATAGCCGAAGGGATATTTTTTTTCGATTGTTTCAATTAAGCGTGCGATATGGAGAAATTCTCGCGCCTTTGAAGGACATTTCAACTGCCAAACCTTTTTTATCGAGTTGATAGACCCAAACGCCGTTCGCAATGATTTTCGCGTCTGCAAAAGTGTCACCGCTCACGCCGTCGCTTGCCTGCGCGGATACTTCACTGCCAAATTTGATATTTCCCGAAATAAATCTGTCCCACGCCGCTTTATTCGCTATCAAAAACAGCAAATCGTATTCTTTCGCGCCAAAATTCAAGCCGAGACTGACTTCTTTCATCTTAACGTAGATTCTTTCGCCTGTTTCATTGTTTACGGCAACGCCGCGCCCGTGATCGTCGCCATGAAAGCCCCATTTGATGCCGGACGCGCTGATTGTGCAGTATGCATAGGCACTTTTAACCGCATTTTTCGCTGACGGATATTTTTTGCTGACGCGCTCAATAACTTGCACGCTCATCTCGTTAAGTTCGGCGCGAAGCTGTTCGGGTGTCTTTTTGGCGGCAAATACGGTGCTCGCCGTCATTATGACCAGCGCGAACAACATCAGTTGAAAAAATTTTTTCTTCATACAATCAACCTCCATGATTTTAACGCGAAAACCCTCCGACACGCTATCGAAGGGCTTTTTTTGCTCGACGAGACGATTTACAGCGAATAATTGTAGTATTTATCGAAACGCTCATAAATCGCAACTGTCATCGTCTTATTTTTGAGGTCGTAAACCGTATTGTGCGACGTTACCCAATGAGCCTTCGGATTTTTCATCTTCGGATCCTTCAAAATCTCTTTAAGCTCTTCTTCAGTGCGTTTCATATCCGCCATTATCTCCTGAAAATGCTTTCTGTAGTTGCTGTAGTTAATCGGATTGTTTCCGCTTGAAAATTGCTCCGAAAAACATGTATACGGGTTGTCAAAATTCGCTCCGGGTGCAAATTCTCCGTCAAGTCTGTTTACATTGGTGTATTTTACCGATTGCATTAGCTTTTTCATCGTTTCGACCGAATTAACCGTATCAAAATTGTCTTTCAGCTTGCGATAACGCTCAATTCCAATCGAATAATCGGGATAAATGCCTTTTTCATAGTCGGAAAGGTGCAAATAGTAGTTCGTCAAGATATTTTCGCCGGGCATAACGATAAGTTTCTCGCCTTCGGGCTTGCTGTTGTTCAATTCTACGACGTAACTCTTATCTTTATCGCAAATCATGAAGTGAAGTTCGTGGTTTGAAGCTTTAATGCCGCCAATGTCCGGATTAGGCGACACAACGTCGATATTTTTCAAAATTTCAATGGCTTCGTCCGCACTCGCCGCCCTGTCAAGCAAATATCTCGGTAAAAAATACTGCGAAACTTCTTTTTTGCCGGGATTTGTGTGCAAAGTAAAGCCCGCGCCGGTGTCGAGCGTATTAACGACGTTAAATTCAACCGCTACGCCCTTTTCATTCATGCCGTCAACGATAAAATGCGGAATAAATTCGAGAACATCAGCGTCTGTAAGTCCTGCGTCCATCATTTCGCTGTTGAGCCACAACATTCCGCCGAAAACGCCGATTGTAGCATAGCGACCATTCTTATTTGTCGTTCTTACCACGATTTCAGCCGCATCGCCCGCGATAAAGTCGAGATTGCGGCCCAAAAATTGTCCTTTTTTAGCCGCAGAGCACCCGCCCAAGAAAGTTACGTTGCTGAAGCCTTTGTCGGCAAGCTTTTTCATGTCAAAATCGGTTTTGTATTCGTCGTAAGTCACTTCGTAGAGCTGATTCGCCAACTTTTTGAAGTTACTGTGCCGCGCAGCCGTTTCGCCTTCAGCAATGTCGGTAAAAACGACGATTGACAGCGCAATTACCAACGAGAACAGCATAGTCAAAACATTTTTCATAAAAACCACCTCGATTTAAAGATTTTTGGGGATAAGGCATTATAAAAAAAAAAACGGGCTGTCAATAGTTTTTTCAAATTCATTTTAAGTAAGCGGCGAGATTTTTTCGATTGAAAGACTTTACAACACTTCAAAACCTTACCAATAAGCATAAAAAATGGGCTTAACTCCATTTTCGGAGCCGAGCCCTAATTTTTTGCCGATTTTCAGTTCATGCGCTTAACATCGTCGCCGTAAATCGTCTTGAAGTCGTCGCGCATGGAAATTTGAATCCAACCGTTTTTATCGGCAAGCTTGCGACAACCTTCAGCCTTATTCTCATTGCCGAGTTCGCGCGTCAAATCGTCGCATATCACGAAGAAACTCAAGCTCTTGTATTTGTTGCCGGCAAGCGTGTAGTTGAGCATGGAAGTATCGCCGCCGCTGTTGCCGAACGCCAAAACCGGTTGCTTGCCAATTTCTTGCTCAATGACAACGACTTTGTTCATCTTGAGATTTTTCTGCGTGAGTTGCCCGCGAATCAATCGATCGTCGTGTCGGTAAACATAATTGTCGGCGGAAACGTCGCCTTGATGTGCTGCCCTTATGTCGGGATCGGTGCCGATGACGTTATCAGTCGGGATTTTGAGCAAATCGCACGCCATAACGCGCGTTGCCGGTCTGTCACTGCCCGTGACGATATAAACCGTGAAATTATTCGCCTGCAGATATTTTATGACCTCGACCATCGGCAAATAGAACGCCTCGCCCCATTTTAAATTCATTAAACCTTCGACGGGCTTGTTCATGAATTTTTCGACGTAAGCGGCGTAATCTTTGGTCGTCATTCCCGCGAAAACTGACTGTTGAGATTTTGCCTCGCCGAGATCGATGCCTTTTGGAAATTTTCCCGTCATGAAGTGTCCCGCGCGAATTTCCGTGTTGACCATTTCGGCATAAGCTCTGTCTTCAAGCGACGGCGTGTAAGTCGGATCGTTAAGGGCGCGTTCAAGGTAAAGCATCCACTCGAAATAGCAAGGAGCCGTTTCGCAAATGAAAGTTCCGTCCATGTCGAAGGTCGCAATTCTGTCCTCGACGGGAATAAAATTTTTGCTCCGTTTATCGGTCACGTCCTTAACGTATTCGATGAGCTTTTGCTTGGCGACGGCGTCCTTGGTCCAATATTTGAAGTCGTTCGGACGTTTGACTTGAATCGCGGCAATTTCATCACGAGGCATAGCGTCAACGAAATTGAAACTTCCCAACGCGATTAATCCTGCCGTGAGAGCCGCAAAAAATTTTTTCTTCACAATCATTTCTCCTTCAAGCCGACGTGAGCGATTGCGTCTTGATAATAAGGCACAGACAAATCTATTCCGGCGGGCCGGTCGACGTTGGAAGGAATAAGATGGCTGTCTTTCGGCACGCTGACCCAAAAAACAACGTCCGCGCCCTTTGAACTCAAAATTGTCGCACGAGCACCGCTGTCGACGTTAATCAGCTCAATATTTTTGCCAATGCGCTTAGAAATTTCGGATAAAACCGCCGTTGAAAAACCTGCAGGCTTACCGTCAGCAAGAATCAAATCCAATGGCGGCAAATCGCCGGTGACAGCAACTTTAATCGTGTCCGCGCCGTCAATTTGCTCAATTTCAACGGCAGGCGGCTCCGCGCCGGCTTTAATCGCCGTGATATACGTTTTGTAAAGGTCTGCAAGCTTGCCGTCTTTTTCCATAGCCTTAATCGCCTTGTTGAGTTCGTTCAGGAGAATTGTATCGCCTCTGCGCGTGGCAAAGCAAAATGAATCGCTCAACGTGCGGTCGCTTTTGAGAATTTCCAAATCGTCATTGCGCTGAAGCATGTAATCCGCCACACATTGATAGGTACTTAGCATTTCAATTTGCCCGGACTGCAGCGCGAGTTGCAATTCCTTCATGTTGTCGAAATACTTGTAGTGCGCGCTTAAGTGAGCCTTGGACGGACGATAACTTTTCTCCAATTTCTGCATGAGTTCGTTATATTTTTCCTCGCTTGCATTCAGACGCGTAATTATGCCGATTATAGCCTTGCCGTCGTCTTCGGAATCGGTTTCGGGCGCAGGAGCTTTTTCTTCGCCGCCGCAACCGATAAGCACCAGTGAAACGATCATCAATGCCGCCAAAAAAATTTTCTTCAAAATAAATTCGCCTCCAAAAAATTCTTAACCAATCTTGACAGTGTGAACGACTTTATAGCCGCGTTCGTCGAGAATTTTTTTAACGTCGTCAATTTCCGCGTGGTCGTCCAATCGCACGACGAGTTCATAACGATTATTTTTGTGCCGACACGTGATGAAACTGTCGATGTTAATTCCTTTGTCCGCGAAAATTTTTGTTATCTCCGCCATCACGCCGACTTTGTTGTCGACTTCGAGAGTTAGACGCGTTTTGCCGCCGATAAGTCCCATAACTTTGATGAACGTCTTGAGAATATCGGTTGCGGTGATAATTCCGACGAGTGCGCCGACATCAGAGACGACGGGCAGTCCGCCGACTTTGTTATTGTACATGATGAGAGCCGCTTCTTCAATCGTCGCGCCTTCGTTGACGGTGACAACTTTCTCGTGCATGATGTCGCGCACGGAAATTTTATCCAGCAACGAACGAATCTCAAACTTTGAAAGTGTCGTCGCGGGACTCGGTGCCACGCGCATAATGTCGCGGTCGCTGAAATAGCCGACGAGTTTTCCGTCGTCCACGACAAGCATTCTGTGGAAGTTGTGCTTTTTCATCAAGCGGTCTGCCTGTTGAATCGTCGCGTCGCTCGTCACCGATATCGGATGCTTTGTCATTCTTGATGCCACAAACATTTTTCATGCCTCCTTTTTGACAATGAGGAATTAGGAATGTGGAATGTGGAATTGTAAAATCATTCCTAATTGCTCATTCCTAATTCCTAATTAAAATAAAGCCTTCCAGTCTGTCGCCGAGTAGATTGCCTTGTTCAAGTTCGACGGTTACGGCTTTTACGTCATCATTAATTTTCAAAAACTTTTTCTTACGAATGTAAAACTCAACGTCATCATTGAATTTTTTGGTCGGGATTATCAGCATTTTTTTTCTCCTGCTCAATCATCGCGTCAATGTGCGCAAAAAAATCTTGAAGCGACGGCTTGGGCATTCTACCCGCTTGCATTTCGCGAATCTCCAACAGCGAGCCGAGAATTGACATTTCAATCGGCATGTGTCTTTCGTAGCGTTCTTCATTATCCATTTAAAAAGCCTCCTATGCTAAATCCGGCTCAAGCAAAATTTTTATAAGCCTTTCGATGTGTCGTTCGGTTGGAATTCTGATGTCGTCTTTCTTTGAATAAATCGCCAGCAAATAAATTTCGTCCGCAATCGCTACGTAATAAATGAGTCTGAAACCGTGACTTTTGCCGACGTTGGCGGAGCTGTTTGGAATGCGGACTTTATAAACCGCAGTATTTTCGGGAATATGCAAGCCTTCCAATTTGACGCCGACCAAATTGCCTTTGACAAGCTCGTCAGTCACGGTTTTTATGTCCGCCCAAATCTTCAAGAACTTTTTCTTGCGAATGTAAAACTCGACGTTGTCATTAAAGTTTCTTGTCGGAATTATCTGCATTTGCTTCCTCCTGCGCGATTAACTCTTCAATGTGAGCGAAAAAATCTTCCAGCGTCGGTTTAGACAGTATGCCCGCTTGCATCATTTTGACTTCAATCAGCGAGCCGATAATCGATTGTTCGACCGAAATGTAATCTCTTGTGGTTTCCATGTGTGAATCCTCCTTAGTTTGAATCGTCGACGCCGACAACGTGTTTCACGCCGTAATATCGCGCGACAAATCGGTTGATGTAAAAATTCGCGTCGCCGTTGATGCCGCCGAGAAATTTCAGATAAGGTACGCCGGTTCTGTCGCCTTGAATCGAATCGAAACGATGTCGCACGGGCAATGGCGACAGTTCAATCGGATCGAGCGTTGCGTTGCGTTCAATGTAGCGGACTTGTCGGCGCGCCGCATTGAACACGGAAATATCGACGTAAATCAGCAGCACGAAATAAACAATCAGCGCGGAAGTTGCAATCGCCGTCACGGAGCGCAGAAAATTTTTCGGCAGTTGCAAATTGAGTTTGAAGTTCGGACGGCTCAATTCCAAAATTGCACTCGTCGCCGCGACCAGAGTAAACGCCATTGACGGCATCGACATGCGCAAATTGAATTCGGGCGAGAAAAGCATTATGCACGGCACGATAAAGCCGCCGATTGCGAAGGCGAGCATTAAAATTTCCGGCGTCGTGAGTTTCCCGGCTTTGCGTTTGAAAAAGTAGACGAACATTGGAATGAGCACGATTAAATCTGCAACGACGATTCGCGGGAATGAGCCCGTCAAGTGTTGGAAAAATAATTCCGCTGTGTAATGATAATTCGGGCTGACAATCGCCAATCGCACGAAATTTCCCGGCGCGAGTATCATCAATGCAGAACTTGCCGTCAACACGACGAGCCCGGCAATCATCCACGGGCGCAACAGTCCGCGAGCCTTGCACATGATAACCATCAGCGTTGTTAGAAAAATCGTGACCAGTGCGCCGACTTCATTTGACCAGCCCGCCAAAAGTCCGAGCACGATCATTATTATCACGTTGAGAGCGGAATTTTTCACTTCGCTTGAACGCAGAGCTTTAACATACGGCGTGAGAAAAAATAATTGGAAGAACGCCATCCATAAATAATTGCAGGAGCCCGTCAGCCAAAACATTGTGCTGATTGACTGCGCGGCGAAAAAGTTCAAGGCGATGAAAATCCAAACGAGAGCCGCACGAGAAATTTTCAGCCACGTGTTCGCGAGATTCAGAATCACCAAGATAAACAGAATCAGGACGATTGTATTTGCCACGTCGAAAGCCGGCTTGCCAATCCACAGGAAAAATTGACTGATTGTGTGCGCGAAAATTCTTCCGCCCCAAGTGAAGTAATGCGACCACATCGATTGAGCAATGTCTCCGAATGACGAGACTCTTTCGCGATATTCAATTTCCGGCGAGCCGAATTGCATTCCCGCCAAATTTCCGCCGTGTGCTCCGTCCCAAATGAATGCGTAAGAAAAATCGTCGTGTGCAAGCGGCAAGAGCGTCGTGCGTGCGAAAAAATACGTTGCGAACACTGCAAACAGAATCAGCGAGCGCGAAGAGTTCAGCGTCCGATTTATGTATTGGAAGAAGCTCAAAAATTCACACTCCTAACTGCAAACTCCTAACTGCCTCGGCGAGCGTCTTGCCGATATTTTCGCGAATGACAAGCTCCGCGTCAACGTCAGCGTGCGTGGCAGTCTTGTTAATCAAAATCAAATGCCGCCCTCTGAAGTAGTCGATAAGTCCCGCCGCAGGATAAACGATTAAACTCGTGCCGCCGACAATCAACGTGTCAGCATTGGCAATGGCGTGAATCGAATCGGCAACGGTCGCCTCGTCGAGATTTTCGCCGTAAAGCACAACGTCTGGTTTGACGATGCCGCCGCACTTTTCGCAGTGTGGCACGGGAATATTTTTCATGATGAATTCGACGCCGTAACGTTCGCCGCATTTGACGCAATAACTTCGCCGAATCGAGCCGTGAAGTTCATAAACATTTTTCGAGCCGGCAAGCTGATGAAGTCCGTCAATATTCTGCGTGATGACCGCGCTCAAATTTCCGCGACGTTCCAATTCGGCAAGAGCAATGTGCCCGGCATTGGGTTTGGCGTCGAGATAAACGAAACGTTCACGATAGAACGCGAAAAAATCTTCAGGGTGCCGAACGAAAAAATTGTGCGACGCCATTTCTTCCGGCGAAAAAGTTTTATTGAGCTGCTGATTGTAAATGCCCGACGCGCTCCGAAAATCCGGAATGCCCGATTCGGTTGACATGCCCGCGCCGCCAAAAAATACCGCGTTCGAGCTGTGAGACAAAATTTCGGCAAGCTTTTCAACGTCCGTCATAATCTTCCCTCCGAAAAATTTTCTGTGCAAATTTTAATTCACTGCTCAACTTTTGGCAATGGCGAATCGACGGCAACGACGCTTTTCACGCCGTAAAATTGCGAGACGAAAATATTTCTGCAGTCCTTTCGATTCGCGACAACTCCGCCGAAATGTTTCGTGTAAATGTTGAGCGACTTCTCTCCGTGAATTTTATCGAACAGATGACTTGTAGGAAGCGGCGGCAACGGAATTGCGTCAAGTTGTGCGTTCTGCCGAATGTATTGCTCTTGACGGCGCGAGGCATTGAAAACTGTCACGTCAACATAAATCAGCGTCGCGCAATACATAAAAAATATCGTGAGCACTCCGATTGAAAGTCCGCGCAGAATTTTTTTCGGCAAGTCCGGCGTGAATTTGAATCGACGAGTTTCAAGCTCCGCAATGGCAATCGACGAAGAGACCAGCGCGAAAATCATTGAGTTTGTCGAAACGCGCAACGTGAATTCCGGCGAGAACAACATTGCCAGCGGAATGATAAAGCTCGTCGCCGCGAATGCCAACATCAAAATTTCCGACGTGTTCAGCCGTGAGCCGACTCTTCGTCGCCAAAAATAAACGAACATCGGCAAAAGCGCAATCAACGTCGCACGAGTGACTTTGTAGAATTCGTTCGTCAAGTGGTCGAGGAAAATTGCCGACGTGTAATGATAATCGGGATAGACGGCGTTCAATCGCACGACATTTCCCGGCGCGAAGATCATCAGCGTACACGAGACAATCAGCACGATTAAACCGACAATCATCCACGGACGCAACAGCCCGCGAATTTTGCACATGCCGATTAAAAAAATCGTCAGGCAGATTGTCGCCAATGCTCCAGATTCGTTTGACCAGCCCGCCATAAGTCCGAGCAAAATCATCAGCGCGATAAGCAGCCGCGAATTTTCCGCCGAGTTTGAACGCAGAGCTTTGACATACGACGCGAGGAACAGCATTTGACACAGCGGCATCCAAAGATAATTGCACGCGCCCGTCAGCCAAAAAGTCGTCATCATCAAGCCGCGCGTCACGAACAATAAGCAGAAACATATCCACGCCAGAGACAGCGGCGAAAATTTTTTGTCGGCGAGTTTGAGAATCATCACGACGATTAGCGCGAAGACGATTGTATTTGCCACGTCGAAAGCCGGTTTGCCCATCCACAAGAAAAATTGTGCGATACTGTGCGCGAAAATTCTGCCGCCCCAAGTGAAGTAATGCGACCACATCGATTGAGCAATGTCTCCGAGTGATGAAACTCTGTCGCGGTGTTCAAGTTCCGGCGAGCCCGTCATCAAATTCAAATTCCCGCCGCGTTCTCCGTCCCATACAAACGAGTACGGGTAGTCGTCGAAAGTCAGCGGCATCAAAAACGTTCGCGCGAAAAAAAATCCGATAAAGAACAAAAATATCGTCGTCGACCTTTGCACGTCGTCATCAGCTCCAAAAATTTTTCTGCGGAAATTTTAATTGACCGCTCCGCTTTTCGCAACAAATTTTTTCGCGCGTCTTGTAGCCCGCCACTCAACGTGATACAATTCGCCGCGTATTAAACAACTAGGGGGAATTTTTATGCGAGGAAAATTTTTTGCAGCGATAACTATGGCGTTGACGTTGTTGTTGACAGGTTGCGGCGGCGATTCGGGCAAAGCTCCCGCGTCCGACAAACCTGCAGCCGAAAAAGAAATCACGCTCAAAATCGGTGCGACGCCCGTACCTCACGCTGAACTTTTGGAACAGATTAAGCCCGACCTTAAAGAGCAAGGCATCAATCTGGAAATCGTCGAGTTCAATGACTACGTGCAACCGAACATCGCGCTCAACGACAAGGAACTTGACGCGAACTTTTTCCAGCACGAGCCGTATCTGAATGATTTTGTTAAGGAACACACCGACGTTAAGCTCAAGAATGCGGGCGGCGTTCACATTGAACCGATGGGCATTTATTCCAAGAAGATCAAAGATTTGGCGGAAGTTGCCGACGGCGCGAAAGTTTCAATTCCCAACGACCCGACTAACGGCGGACGCGCATTGCTCCTTTTGGAAAAAGCCGGACTGCTCAAGCTCAAAGAAGGTGCCAACGAAACTGCAACTGTTCAAGACATCGCCGAGAATCCGAAAAATTTGGTGATTCAGGAAGTCGAAGCCGCTCAACTGCCGCGCACGCTTGAAGACGTCGACATTTCGATTATCAACACGAACTTTGCAATGAACGCCGACCTTAATCCGATGAACGACGCGCTGTTTATCGAGGACAAAACTTCTCCTTACGTCAACATTATTGCCGTGCGTGACGGCGACGAGAATCGCGAAGACATCAAAAAACTTTTGAACGCGCTCAAAACCGACAAGATTAAGCAATTCATCGTTGACAAATACAAAGGCGCAATCGTTCCCGCGTTTTAATCGGCGACAAAAATTTTCGGCAACAAAAAATCCCGCGACGTTGTGTCGAGGGATTTTTTTATGTGCAACGTTCAAAATCACAGCAAAGCTTTTCCGAGCGTCAATATGTTTGTCAACATGCGGTCGACGTAATCGAGCAACTTATCCGATTTGGCTTCGCCCGTGACGATTGGATCGAGTTCAAAAATTTTTGCGCCGGTCTCGCGTGCGATTGTCTCTGCTGCTTTCGGCGAATATTGCGGCTCCGTGAATATGACTTTGTGGTCAAGCGCGTTGATTTTTTCAATCGTCTCGGCAAGTTCCTGCGGCGTAGGCTCCGTGCCCGGCTCGCGTTCAATGACTGCAACGACTTTCAAATTCAATTCTGCCGCCAAATACGGGAATGCCTCGTGGAACGTGACGATCTCTTTGTTTTGCAGCAGGTCAAGCGACAAATGCAATTCATCGCGCAAAGTCGTCAACTCGTCGACATATTCCAGCGTGTGACGTTTATATTTTTCTGCGCGGACGGAATCGAATTCACAAAGCTTCGACGAAATGTTTTTGACTTGAGCAATGGCATAAGTCACGCTAAGCCACACGTGCGGATTCGGAACGCCGTTTTCAACAATCGGGACAATTTCGGGCGTGTCGCTTGCGTCAATGATTTTCAAGTCGGGACGAGTCTCTTTAACCTTGTCGAGAAAATTTTCCATGCCCAGCCCGTTGACGACGAGAATATCAGCCGTTTCAAGCGTCTTCATATCTTCGGGCGTCAGTTGATAATCGTGCAGGCAACCTGTTTGCGGCGGCGTCAAATTCACGACTTGCACACCGTCAACGCCGCGAGTAATGTTTATCACGTCAAGATAGATCGGATAAAACGACGTGACGATTTTTAACGTGTCCTCGTCCTTTTTATCGGAGCCGCAACCTGTCAACGCGAACGTCATCACAATCAACACGAGACAAAAAATTTTTTTCATGGCAACACCTCATCAAAATCCTGCGCTCAAATTGGAAAGATTGACTTCCACGACGACATCTTGATAGTAAGGATTCGTGACGGCGACACCTTCGGGCGTGTCAAAATCTTTCGAGCGAGTGGAATCACCTTCGGGCACGACGACCCAAAAAATTACGTCGACTTCACCGCTCGTCAATGCAACTGCCCGCGCAGAACTGTCAACTTGAATCAGCTCAACGTTCAGCTGCAAACGATTGGCAATTTCGGCAAGCACCGCCGTATTGAAACCGGCAGGCGTCCCGTCAGCAAGCACCAAATCCAACGGCGGCAAGTCGCCCGTAATTCCAACGCGAATGGTCTTTGCACCGTCAAAGTGCGGCATCGCAACGGCAGTCGGCGTCGTCGAAGAGTTGCGGATAAATTTTTCAATCAACGCGTTCAAAGTCCCGTCAGACTTCATGGCATTAATCGCCGTGTCGAGAGAATTTTTCAAGTCAACGTCTTCGGCACGCGTGGCGCAACAAAAATTGTCGACGAGCGGAACTGTGCGTTGAGAATCCTCTATCACGAAGTCGGAATTATTTTCGGTCATGTATTTGGCGACGCTTTGATAAGTTTGAATCTTGTCAATCTGTTTGGCGGAAAGAGCCATCTGCATCGATTGGAAGTTGTCATAAAAATTTATCTCGCCGCCGGAAATTTTTGCGGCTTGTTCAGGCGTGGAGTTCAGTTGCGCAAGCGTGCCGACCTTAACGGATTTTTCATCAGTCGACGTGCCGCAACCCGTCAGCGTCAAAATCATCAGCATCAGCAAAAAAATTTTCTTCATCGCGTCAACCTCTGTACTCGTCCGCCAATTTTTTGAACAGCGGCAGGGAACGTTCAATCGTCTCGGTTTTGATGCAGTAAGCCGCGCGGAAATATCCCGGCGCACCGAAATCGGCACCCGGCACCAAGAGCAAGTCAAATTTTTTCGCACGTTCGCAGAAGGCATAATCGTTCGGCTCAAGAGCTTTCGGGAAGAGATAAAACGCACCTTGAGGCTTGACGCATTCAAAGCCCGCCGCGATTAAACCGTCGTACAAAATTTTTCCGTTGCGTTCGTATGGCGTGATGTCAACGGTTTTGCCTGCACATTTTGCAACTACCAATTGCCACAGACTCGGCGCGTTGACGTGAGTCAAAACTCGTGCGGCACCGGCAATCGCTCCGAAAATCTTTTCAAAGTCGCAAACTTCATCGGGCACGACGATATAACCGATTCTTTCGCCGGGCAAGGAAAAGCTTTTGCTGTAGGAATAGCAGACCAGCGTATTCCAATAAAATTTCGTGACCCAGGGCGCCTCGACGCCGTAAGCAAGCTCACGATAAGGTTCGTCGCAAATCAAAAAGATCGGACGACCGAATTGCTCCGAACGTTGCTTGAGAATTTCGGCAAGCTTCGTGATTGTCTCGCGCGAATAAACTGCACCGCTCGGATTGTTCGGCGAATTGATGATGACGGCTTTGGTGTTGACGGTCAAAATTTTTTGGAAGTCGTCGAAGTCGATTTGCCAATCAGTCGGACGCGGCTTGACGACTTTCAACGTTGCGCCCGTTGATTCGACAAAACATTTGTATTCGGGAAAATACGGCGCGAAGGTTATGAACTCATCGCCGGGCTCGGCGAGAGCTTTGAAACAAATCGTAATTGCCGCCGCCGCTCCGCTCGTCACGAAAATATTTTTTCCCGCGAAATTTGTTCCGAATCGGGCGTTGAGGCTCTCTGCAAGCGTTTGACGGACTTTCGGATTGCCGGGCGCGACAGTGTAACCGTGCACAGCTGACGGCTCGAAATTTTGCAGAATGTCAATGGCGGCGTCGCGAACGAATTCCGGCGTCGGAACGTTTGGATTGCCTAAGCTGAAGTCGAAAATATTTTCTTCGCCGACCTGCGCGGCACGTTTGCGCCCGAATTCAAAGATCGTGCGGATGGTTGATTTTTTCGTTCCCAATTCATACATTTTGGCTGATACCATAATAAAATTTCTCCTTACCTGAATATTTGTCTGCGGATTTACTTTGTGAATGATAACATAAGAGCCGAATTTTGCAAGCAAAGCCGACGAAGGCGATACTTGGCAAAAAGACTTGCGTAAAAATTTTCGTTGCCCGTTGCGATAAGAATTTTTTTTCCCTATAATCGCGGCGGGATTAATCTTTGATACGGAGGAAAAAATTTTTGGCGAAGACAGTTATAAGCGAACGATTCCGCGCGGTATTCGTGGCGTCGCTCGCATCAATGACGATCTCTTATGTGCTTATGTTGACGGACAACATCGTCGCGGGACAATTCATCGGTGATGCGGCAGTCGCGGCAATGACACTCGTCGCGCCGATAATGACGCTGATATTTTTTTTGAGCTACATGGTCGCCGACGGGCTGGCAATGATGTTTTCCTACGCGAAAGGTCACAACGACCAAGTCAAGGCGAATCAACTCTTCAGCATGGGCGTAACGGTCTCAATCGTGACGGGCGCGGCGGTGACGATTATCCTTGTCGCCTTCCAAACGCAAATCTTGTCGCTGTGGAAAATTTCGCCGGAGCTGATGAATTACGCCGTCGAATATTATCACGGGCTGATGTTCGTCGCGCTGCCGTGCATTCTGAACATTTTCTTCTACACGATTTACGTTGCCGAAGGCGAAGAAAATATTTGCGTGCGCGCGTCGATTGCAATGTTTGTCGTCAACATGGTACTCGACATCGCGTTAGGCTACAAAATCGGCGTGATTGGCATCGGCATCGCAACGACAATCGGAAATTTGGTCAGCTTCCTGTTCCACGTGCCGTATCTGTTCAAAAAAGATTGTCCGCTGAAATTCGTGCGCTATTGGAACGTCGACGAGCTTAAGCAGGGAATTTTTTACAGCTGGTATCACTCAATGGATACTTTGTGCCTCGCGCTCTTGCCGATAATTTTTTCCGAGTATGTCATCTTCAAATTCGGCGAAAATCATTTAATCGTCGTCACGGTCATAAACAACATGCTCACGCTTTTAATCGCGATTTACACGGGCATTGTTGACTGCCTGCAACCGATGGTCTGCCAATATCACGCGGAAGGTGCGCTCCACAGCGTTTATAAGACGATGCGCTTGGGAATAAATTCAACGCTTGCCGTGACGCTCGGCATGATTTTGTTCAGCTTCATCTTTGCGGAATTTTTGCCGGGACTTTTCGGCGTTGAGCAGACTGAAACGCTTTACGCGGAGTCGGTGCGTGCCGTGAGAATTTTCATGCCGTTCACGATATTTTTGGGCGTGGTGCTGATGCTCGGCAACTATTACATTTACGTTGAGCAACTGAATCTCGGCGCGGCTGTGAAATTTTTATTGCTGTTGGTTATGCCGAGTGCGGGCATGTCCGCGGGACATTTCGGCTTGCAATTCATGTGGGTCGGCGTCGGAATATCGTTTTTCGTTGCGCTGATTGTCACACGAATTCTCACGCGCAAGAAATGCGGCTTGCTGTTAATCGGCGCAAAAAAATTCAAGCAACAATTTTCTTACGACACGTTCACCGCACCGGGACAACTTCCCGCGCTCATGAAGGCGTTGAAAAAATTTTTGGCGTCGTTCCCGATTGATGACGGTCGGAAAATTTTTCTGTCGTCGACTGTCGCCAAAGTCTTCAACCTTTACGCAGCCCGCGCAGGAATTTGCCGCCTTGAAGTCTCATTAATCCCGCGCGATGATTCTTTGACGTTGATATTCCGCGACAACGGCAAGCCCGTCAATCCGCTTGAACAACTCGGCACGCTCAATGCTCGCGAAAAAAATTACATGGTCAGCGGCGACGAAAACAAATTGGTCGTCAAATTTTAAGGAGGAATTTTTAATGGAAGGTTTCGCTACGAAAAAATTTTATCCGCTGCGTCCCGTGCAACGCTGGCTTGTCGATACGCACTTCAACAAAGCTAAATCCACGATGATGAATATCGGCGGCTTGTTCAAACTTTCGCACGCAATCGACATGCAACGCTTTGCCGAAGCAATCAATCAAGTTTTGACTTCGCATGACATCTTCCGTTGCAGATTTTTGTTTCATCCCGAAACAAGCGATCTCTGTCAAATTTTCGACGGAGACATCGAGCCCGTCAAAGTCGAACACATCAGCGACGAAGAATTTTCCGAACGCATGAACAAATTGCGCGAACCTTATCGAATCATCAACAAGCCGCTTTGGCGAATTTATCTTTTCGAGACGCCGACAGCCAAATATCTTTTCGCCGATTTTTATCATGCGGTGATGGACGGCGTGAGTGCGTCAATTTTGCTTTGGAGCCAAGTCGACAAGGCTTATCGCGGACGCGAAAGAAAATTGCCGGCACCGAGTTACGCGGACTATGTTGAGGCTGAAGCGAACATTCCGCCCGAAGTGCTTGCCGAAGGTCACGATTATTGGCGCAAAATGTTGGCGCACTTCGACAAAGCAAAACATCTGCCGCCCGTGAATGTCAGCGGTGTCGCCGCGTGGACTCAAGGAACTTACGAATGCACGCTGAAAAAAATTTTTAACGAGTTCTTCCGCCGCACGCACGTCAACGAAAATAATTTCTTCCTCGGAGCGACGATGCTCACTCTCGCCAAAATTACCGGCACAAAGGAAGCCGTGATGAGCCGCGTCGTCAACGGTCGTACAAATATGGCTGAACGTCGTTTGATGGGACTGATGTTGGAGCAATTTCCCTGCGCGTGGGATTTTCGCGAAGATATGCCCGTTTACGAATTCATCGACAGGCTCGGCGGACAACTGCGCATTGACACGAAATATCGCAAGAGCTTGGACATCGTTTATAACGACGGGCTTGAGGACGACTGCGTAAGTTTCATCTTCCAAAAAAATATCAACAACGAATTTATTTTCTGCGACACGCCCGCCGAAATCGTTTACTTGCCGCCGAACGAAATTTCCGCCGTCGAAAACGCGCTTGACGTTGAAATTAACACCGAGGTCACCGGCGAATACTCGCTCTTTCTCGACTACGACGCCGGCCGCTATTCAGAAGACGCGATGAAAAAATTTGCCGACACGCTCAACGAAATTGCCGTTGCCATGCAGGACGGAAACATTCGCATTTCAAAAATTTTGGGCTGAAATTTCGGCTCTATGGAAGTGATGAAGTTGATTAAAATTTCTCCGACGCTTGAAGAGTTTCAGATCTTCGCGCAGAATTCAAACCTAATCGCCGTGAGCGCGAACATCAGCACCGATTTGGATACGCCCGTTTCAATTTTCTACAAGCTTGTCGACAACGGACGCGGTTTTATTTTGGAATCGGTCGACACGACGCAACAGGCTTTCGGCAGATTTTCATTCGTCGGAGCCGAGCCGTTCATTGAGCTGCAAGTTTTCAAGTCCAAGCTGATGATTCGCGACGGCGATTTGATGAAATGCATTGACGGTGCGCCCGTTGACGCGATTAAAAAATTCATGAGCCGCTACAAACCTGCGAACCTCGATAAAAATTTGCCGCTCGCCAACGGCGGTATGGTCGGTTATTTTAATTTTGAAGTCGCCGCGACGTTCGACAGGATTCGCGGGCTTGAACTTGACGACGAAGAACTTTTGGGACAATTCATGATTTGCCGCGTGCTGATTGTTCTTGACGCACTGAAAAATTCCGCGCGATTGATTTATCTCGCCGACGTGTCGAATCAAAATCTGCCCGAACTTTACGCAGAGATTGTTGCGCACATGAATCAAATTGCCGAAAAAATTTCCGCGCCGTTAAAAATTTCTCCGCCCGAAAAAATTTCGCGCAAGCCGATAAATTTCATGGAACGCTACGGCGAGGCACCGTCCGAAGTTCTATCGGCAATTGAACGCGCAAAGGAATACATCTTCGCGGGCGACATCTTTCAAGTCGTGCCGTCAAAACAATTCACGGCAAAAATTTCTAAGCCGCCGTTTTTATTCTATCGCAAGCTCCGCCAAGTCAATCCGTCGCCGTACATGTTCTATCTGAATTTCGGCAGCGTCAAGTTGGTTGGCGCGTCGCCCGAAATGTTGGTAAAAGTCGCGGGCAAAAAAGTTTACACGTATCCAATCGCGGGAACTCGTCGTCGCGGACAGACTGCCGAGGAAGATTCGCAACTTGCCGCCGAACTCAAAGCCGACGTTAAAGAGTGCGCCGAACATTCAATGCTTGTCGACCTTGCACGAAATGATTTGGGCAGAATTTCTGTCGCGGGCACCGTCAAGGTTGAAAAACTTCGCGTCGTCGAATACTTCAGCCACGTTATGCACATGGTTTCGAGCGTCGTCGGTGAGCTTGAAGAAAATTTCACGCCGATTGACGTTTTGAAGGCAACGTTCCCGGCCGGGACTGTCAGCGGTGCTCCGAAACTTCGCGCTATGGAAATCATCAACGAGCTTGAACCTGTTCGACGCAAAACTTACGCGGGAACCGTCGGCTACATGGATTTTTGCGGCAATATGGACATGTGCATTACGTTGCGGACGATGCGCATTGACAACGACGTTGACGCGGTGATTCAGACGGGCGCGGGCATTGTCGCTGATTCAATTCCGCTCAACGAGTACCGCGAATTTTTGCAAAAGGCTAAAGCTCTGTTTGAAGTCGTCGAAGAGGTTGAAAACAATGCGTGAAAAAATTTTGCTCCTTGACAACTACGACTCGTTCACTTACAACGTGTATCAGCTGCTGTCGGAACTTGGCGCGGCGGTTGAAGTCGTTCGCAACGATAAAATTTCCGTTGACGCCGTGAAAAATTTTTCCGCCGTGATAATTTCTCCGGGTCCCGGCGTTCCCAGTGACGCAGGCATTTCCGAACAGTTAATCGCCGAACTTAAAGGCGCGTTGCCGATTTTGGGAATTTGTCTCGGTCATCAAGCTATCGGCGAAGTTTTCGGCGGAAAGGTCGTTCGTGCAAAGGAAATCGTTCACGGCAAAACGTCTCGGCTCAAACACAACGGCGCGGGAATTTATCGCGGGCTTGAGCAGGGCATTGAAGTCGGTCGTTATCATTCGCTGATTATCGAACGCGAAACTTTGCCCGATTGTCTTGAAGTCACGAGCGAGCTTGACGACGGAACGATTATGGGCGTGCGACATAAAATTTTCGACGTGGAAGGCATTCAATTTCATCCCGAATCGATTTTGACGCCGAGCGGTCGCATCATGATGAAAAATTTTCTGCAACACTTGAACGCGGCAAATTCGGAGGTTGAACATGCAATTCATTGACAGGAGCAAAATCTTTGTGCGTGCGGGCGACGGCGGCAACGGCAAATCATCTTTTCGGCGCGAAAAATTTGTACCTAAAGGCGGACCTGACGGCGGCGACGGCGGTAAAGGCGGCGATATTGTCCTTGAAGTCGACGAGAACA
>CAMNPA010000005.1 GCA_946547205.1 uncultured Selenomonadales bacterium
TTTGTCGTCAGTCAAACCTAAAAACCCGCCGAGCTTTTCGACGGGATTTTTTTTTGTCCAAACACCGCAAGCGGTACGGAATCTTACGCAAGTTAAGAAACATCTCTCGAACTATGTCGACTCTATGACGATGGCGTTTCAAAACCGTAAACGGTATGGAACCTTACGTAAGTGTGCATATTTATCCGATGACGGTCGGACAGGTGCGCGAGTTTGTTTCAAAACCGTAAACGGTAAGAATTGAAAGTTTTATATCACAGTCGCCGTTGTAATGCAAGAAAATTTTTGGCGAGTGATTCACAGGAAAATCGATATGCGCGGCAAGAATCGTTCTGATATATTTAACGCAAGCTGATTCAGGAGGTGTATCAAAATGCCGTGGTTCGTCGCAGGTTTCGTCGTTTCAGGTTTAATGGTTCTCGCGTCCGATCGTTGAAAATTTTTTGGAGGTGAAAATTATGATGTACATGCCGGAGTTTGAAGTATCGTTGCCGTTTGGATCGCGTGTATTTTTCTAAGGAGCTGATAGAAATTGGACAATGACAAAGTAAGCAAAAATTTCTTAGCCGTTGCGTGAAAACGTGGCGGCGATTTTTTTATGTCGAAATTTTTTCCAAGGCGGCGAGATAATTTTCAATCAGCGGCTTCAATTCGGCAATGGTCTTCGATGCCTGCGCGTCCGCATGATTGATTAGGTTGCGCTCGTTGCGAATGTCACAATAACCTTGCAGAAATTTTAGCGCAGACTCCGTGTCGGGCTTGAGACTGATAATTTTCTTGCCGGACATTGCCCGATAATCTTTCTCGCGAACGTCCCATTTGCTCTCCGATTTTTCAGCGGACTCACGCAAAATTTTATCGCGGTCAATCTTGAACAGCTCCAAAAGTTTTTCATCGGACAAATCGGCGACGCGCGTCGGAATTTTGGCATGGTCAAGCGTCTGCAGGAACTGATAAAAATTTTTCTTCCTGTAGACGAGACTTTTTTGATATTCGTCATAAATTGCTTGAAGAACTTCCGCGAACGTCGGAAATTTTTTCTTGAAGTCGTTGACGCGAATTGAGCCGCTTTGACAAAGTTCAAAGTGACGTTTGCCCGCCGAGTACTCGCCGAAAAATTTTTTGACATCAGCGAAAAGCTCGTTGTCGCCGATTGACGCAGAAAAATTTTTCAGGACGGCACGCAGATTGTTGCAAAAGTTTTCGACGACGGCGGCTTTGTCGACGGCAACTTTGTAATCGATGATGAAATATTGTTCCCAAGTCTTGTGCGATTGACGACCTCTGGTTTCGCAAATTCTCTTGACGTTTGAATTGTTCGGCGTGCAAATTTTTCGGTTGACAAGTTCAGCGGGCAGCCACTCGGTGCAAAGCGTCAACGCCTGCTGCCAAAAGCCTTTGCGAATGCACCAACGAATTATATCAAGCCGCGTGCTCGCGCCGCCGATTAAATTGCCGTACTCGTGCTCAATCGTGTCGATAATCTTCGCGAAAAGTTGCGCCTTCAAATCTTTGTCATGATGTTCGCGGAAAGTTTTGATGTGTTGCCCGAGATTCTGCAGTTCAGATTCAATCGCGCTCGTGCGGCAAATTTTAATGGCGTCTGCAAAACGATTCATCGCCATAAGCAAATCTTTGACTGCCGGCGAAGGTTTGACGCCAAAATAATCGTGCAATGCCTCGACGCTCCCGAACTTAACAAACTCATCCGCGCCCGTTATCAGCGAAAACATTTGCTGAATTTCCGTGACGCTGTAGACAGTTTTTGATTTCGGGTCGGAGTAAAGCACTTCGCCGATTTCGACGCCGCGATATTTCAGCAGCTGAATTATCGACAGCATGAGCATTGACGCATGACGAAAACCGCCGGTCATATCGGCATGAATTTTTATCGTCGCCGGTGAATTTTCGCGCGCAAATTTCATGACGGCATCGGCAATTTCGGCTGTCTGCAAAATATTTTTCTCCAGAGCGGTAGAAACGTCGTCGACCTCTGAATAAGCGTGCACTGAAAATTTTTCGGCGAGTTGCGGACATTCCTTGATGACGCGTCGCTTGAGAAATTCCAGATGAGTCACGTTGCCGAATTCGTTTTCGGACGGAGCTTTTTCATTTTGAACGGCGTCGCTTGCGATGAGAAAAATTTTCGCGAGAGGATTATCCGTGAGCATTCGTTCAACGTAAACAATCGCCGACTCGTTCGTTTGAATCGCCGTGTACGCGCGCCCTTGAACGTCGGGATAAGTTATCGGGTTGCTCAAGTAGTAGCTGCTAACCGGGCTGACGAACGCCAGCATAATATTTTTTTCCATGTCAATATTCCCTGAACTGAACGAAACGGAAAGTTGAAATTTGTCGCGTGGAGCCGTCGGGCAAAATTTCAGCGTGAGCAATGCGCTCTGAAGTTGCGGCGACGACAATCACACCGGAATTTTTCAACAGCTCGACCATTGCAAACGTGTAATTGAATTCGCCTTGACATAGGACAGCGGCGGGCTTGAACGTCAAAATTTTTTCCAGATTCACTTGAGCGAGTTCGCGGACTTCCTCGGCAACAGCATCGGCACTTATCGCGGGAAATGGCACGTCCACGATTTCGCCGTAAATTTTCGCCGCAGTGATTTGCTCCGCGCTCCAACGTTCCGACGGATGATTTGTGTGATTGACAAAAATTTTCATGCTCTGACCTCCGCCGCCAACTATAGCACAAAAAAAACACTTCCTGCAATGGCGAAGTGTTTTTTTTATTCCGACACCGTGAACGGCTAGGGATTCTGAACCTTACGTAAGTGTCAATGCGCCGTTTGTAGTGTCCATCAACGTGGAAGAAAGTTTCAAAACCGTAAACGGTAAGGAACCTTACGTAAGTTACTAAATCTTTGGAGGTATCTACCATGATAATGTCAACGAAAGTTTCAAAACCGTAAACGGTAAGGAACCTTACGTAAGCGTTGACAAAGAGAAATTCGGCATGAGCGATCAGAAGGTCAGCGAGTTTCAAAACCGTAAACGGTAAGGAACCTTACGTAAGTCGCAGACTATCCTCGCACAAATCTCATTGATTTCATCATGAAGTTTCAAAACCGTAAACGGTAAGGAACCTTACGTAAGAACTCACTTCTCCATCAATCTCATGACGCTCGAGAGTTTCAAAACCGTAAACGGTAAGGAACCTTACGTAAGTCGAGGTTCCGGCCCAGCGTATATCTGTGTCTTTGGAGCCTGGGTTTCAAAACCGTAAACGGTATGGAACCTTACGCAAGTGAAGACAGCGTTTTGAACACGTATGTGCCTCAACCGAAGTTTCAAAACCGTAAACGGTATGGAACCTTACGCAAGCAACGCAAAGATGGACAGATGATGACTGATGAGGATTTGGCGAGGTTTCAAAACCGTAAACGGTATGGAACCTTACGTAAGTTTTCGCCTTTTAAAATACGCAGGGTTTGAACATATGACTCTGTTTCAAAACCGTAAACGGTATGGAACCTTACGCAAGTCATTGAACGTATAGTGAACCGTTTCTGCACAAGAGATGAGTTTCAAAACCGTAAACGGTATGGAACCTTACGCAAGATCGAAAACGCAAAAGCGATTCTTGACAATGCGCTTGAATTGTTTCAAAACCGTAAACGGTATGGAACCTTACGCAAGTCAATCAAGGTTTTTCTCAGGTGCTGGTTCAACGGTAAGTTTCAAAACCGTAAACGGTATGGAACCTTACGCAAGTTAAGGTTACCAAAACCAAGACGGATAAGCAGGAAACGGAGTTTCAAAACCGTAAACGGTATGGAACCTTACGCAAGTGACGTTACTTGAAGCTACCATTGCGGAACTGCTCAGCTGTTTCAAAACCGTAAACGGTATGGAACCTTACGCAAGGGCACCCGATAAAATGACGTAGTGACGCTGTGAGAATCGCGGCATTTGGAAAATGATTCTCCGAAGGACGCTCAACGGGTGCAAACTCCGAAAAAATTTGTCATGTGAGATTCAGAAAACGTTGATTTTTGTTGATATGACGCGCTCCTTTCGATTTGGAAAATGATTTGCACAAACGGCGTCACGACGTAGCGGCAAAACACTTTCCATTTTCAAACGACAATTTTATATCACGGCGTCCGATAAATTTCAAGAAACTTTTTAGCGATTGAGGCAGGCGGAAAATTTTCGGACACGCTCAACAATCACTTCACGAGAATTTTTGTCGCCGTATTCGCGATATTTTTTCGCCATGTACTCTTCATAGCGCGTGCAAAAAATTATGCGCCCGTCGTCGGTCAAACGGCATTCATCTTCGGGCTTAAGGAAATGTTCGGGCTGAATCATTCGTTTGTTGAGCAAATTCAAAATAAAGCGGTCGATGACGGGTTGGCGGAAAAACTCCATGAGGTCGAAAATCAGCGAATCCTTTCTGCCGTCGTTGGTGTGAAAAAATCCAATGCGAGCGTCCATGCCGGCAAGCGCAGTTGCGATGCGGACTTCGCGTTCCAAAAAGGCGTAACCGTAATTGAGCAGAGCATTGACGGGATCGCGGGCAGGATGTTGCGAACGTTCCTTCCACTTCCAACGCGTCTGATCCAAAAGTTCAGTGAACGTCGCGAAGTAAATTTTGGCGGCAAGACCTTCCGCGCCGCGAATCTCGTCGAGCGTTTGCAGTTGCGACAATTTGTCGGCGATCTGTTTTAATTTTTTCGTAGTCCGTTCGAGTTTGTCGGCGTCAACGGTTTTTTCGTAACGTTTGAGCAAGTCGCGCTGATTGGAAATTTTTTCGGCGATAATTTCTTTCGACAGCTCCGGTTGCTTGACGGCGTCTTGAAAAATTTCCAGCTGCATGAGCAAACGCGTCGCCGATTGTTTTTCGTAGACGTAATGCCCGATGATTTTTCCGCGCCCGTCAATGTAAAAAATCGGAATGTGTTGCTCCATGAGTTCAAAAATCGTCTGCGTCGAGAGTTGAGCATTTCGCCCGATAACGACGCCGTCAACAGAACGAATTGGCAGCCGACCGAGGACTTCGGAATTTTTTTCGACGACGATGCGCGGCCCGGCTTTATGAGCGGAACTGCCCGCCGATAAAAGATACAACACGCCCAAAAATTTTCACCTCACACGACGAGAAAGCCTTGTTCGACTTCGAGCGGTTTTGTCGAGAGCCGCAAATTTTTTTCGCACGATTTGCAAAGCGGAGCCATCAGAACGGAACTGCCTTTTGAGTTTGCGGCGATTGCCAATAAATCTTTCCACACGCGCGCCGCCTGCTCATTGTCCAGCTTGCAACGGAAGACGCTGTATTGAACGCGCCACGCGAAACGCTCAAGGTAGTTGACAATGTTGTCGCGAATTTTGTCGTCGGGAATGTCGTAGCAAATCAGATAGCGCATAAATTTCAACTCGCAAAAAGTTTTTGGCAATGTAACACAAAAAATTTTCCTGCGCAACGAGAAAACGTTTGATTCACAGGAAAATTGAAATGCGCCGTAAAAAATCATCTGCTATTATTCGCTCACAAGGTCAAAGCAACACCGACCAAGTCCCTTGAAAAGTTCATAACGTCGACAAGTGGAAGGAGCTGTTAAGTATGTTTTTCATGGTGCCGATAGTTTCTGCCGCAGTTGAATCCGCTCTTGCCTGTGAAGCCGCCTCGATGTTTACCGCCGGTGCCGCCGTAGCAGTTTCAATCTTCCCGCGCCGCCGCGATTAACCTTGAGCCGTTGAAAGGAGGTGATAACATGTTGCTCGATTTGCTCCGTTATGTTCTTGTTCGCTGATTCTTGCCGATGAGCCGTTGAAAGGAAGTGATAACATGTTGCTCGATTTGCTCCGTTATATAGTTCGCTGATTCTTGCCGATTAGTCGTTGAAAGGTGGTGATAAACATGTTCCCGTTCCTGTTCCCGTTCCCCGATTCGTCCCCAGACCCTGATATGTCTCCGTTCCCTGATGTGTTCCCGTTCTATTCTCCGTTGCCGTTCCCGTTGCCATTCCCGTTCCCGCGTCTGTAATGTGAGATTTGTCGACGATTGGAGGTGATTGAAAAATGCAGAGTGACAAAGTAGACAAAAGAGACAAAATTTTTTTAGCCGTTGCGTGAAAACGTAGCGGCGATTTTTTTTGCAAAGCTGTCAAAAGTAAAAGCCCGCCGAGTTTTTTCGACGAGCTTTTTTTTCTGACACCGCAAGCGGTAAGAATCGATCTGACAAATTCACAGTAAGGTTTCACCGTTTCAAAACCGTAAACGGTAAGAACCTTACGTAAGTTAATGACAAAATAATCGAACCGTTCCGCAAAGAGGTTTCTTCGTTTCAAAACCGCAAACGGTAAGAACTGAAAGTTTTATAACACAGCGGGCGACGAAATGCAAGAAAAATTTTTCGGCGCAGATTCTTGCAAAAATTTTCGCAACGGCGCATAATGGCGGAAAGGTGGTGAATTGATGATTCAGAAAAATTATAAAGCGTTGCTGTTCGACACGCGCAGCATTCAACGCTACATTTATTCGGGCAACAAACTTCGCACGAACGTCGGCGCGTCGTACATAGTCGACAGAATTTTTTTCGACGTGCTGATTAATGGCGTGCTTAAGGAAATGTATCCCGATGAAAATTTTTCGGCTGATGACGCGTGGGAATCGACCAATGACGATGCGACACCGTGGAACGACATGAAAAATTGTTGCGTGGCGTATATCGGCGGCGGCAATGCTCTGTTGCTCTTCAACGATGACAAACGCGTTGAGGTCGTCCAAAAATTCACGCGCAAACTTCTGACGGACTGTCCCGGCTTGAAAGTCGGAGCGGCTCTCGGCAAGTTGGAGATTGTCGACGGCAAGCTTAATCAAGACGACATCGATAAACTTTACGGCGAACTGAAGGCGAATCAGAACAACATTTTTCCGACGGTCAACGTGCCCTACACCGGCTTAACGCTAAGTTGCGAGATAAACGGCGAGACCGCGAATTTTTACGGCAAACTCATCGACGAGAAAAAATTTTATTCGCAGGAGACAGCCGTCAAGTTCAAAGCTTCCTACGATGCCGATGACAAGTTGCGCGAACGTTTTAAGGACATTTTCAAGCGCAAAGGCTTTGATCCGCAGATTGAGTTTGAATTCCCGTCTGAAGTCGAAAATCTCGGTCAAAAGGACGGCGAGAATTATTTTGCGATTGTCCACGTTGACGGAAACAATATGGGCTTGAAATTTCGCACGTGCGAGAGCTTGACTGATCGGCGCAGATTGTCGCGCGAGATTCGTCGCAAAACGGAAGGCGCATTCGCTGACCTGCTCAAAAAAATTATCCGCATGAAAATTTCCGGCGGTTTCAATAAAACGTTGAAGCTCGACAAGAATTTTTTGCCGATACGTCCGCTGATTATCGGCGGTGACGACGTGACGTTTCTTTGTCCCGCGAACATGGCGATTCTTTTCACGAAAACGCTAATTGAACTTTTGGACGACGATAAAAATTGCGACGCCGAAAACTTGACGCAGAAAATTTCACGGCACATGGACGCTTGCGCAGGCATTGCGATTTTGCCGACAAAGTATCCGTTTTTTCGCGGCTACGACCTTGCCGAACAACTTTGCGACTCTGCGAAAAAATCCATGCGTGAACTTGCTCGCGAGAAAAATTTTTCGGCGGAAGAAAATCTTCGCGGTTCAAGTTGGCTCGACTTTGCGATTTTGCACGGTGAACAGGCTCCGACGCTTGAGCAGATTCGCGCGAGTGAATATCGCGGTGCGCAGGACAGAAATTTGCATTTCGGGCCGTATCGACTTTGCAACGACGCCGCACCTGATGACCGTCTGCACAATTTGGAAAATCTGCTTTCTTGCACGGCTCAATTTCCCTACGTTATGGCGAACAACAAAATCAAAGAGTTGCGCGGAATTCTTCAACGCGGCACGGACGAGACGGAAAAATTTTTGCGGCAGTTGCGTCATCAAAAGCAAGATTTGCCGGACGTGAAAGATTGGGCAGACTTCAGAGCAACGCTTTGGCACGACAAGCAAACGCCTTACGTTGACGCGATAGAGCTGGTGGATTTTTATGATGAGGAGGTTGCGGAGCTGTGGCAGAATTTGACGTGACGCTTGAAATTTTGTCGCCGATTCATTTAGGTTCCGGGCAGGCTGACGTAAATCTTGACGCGGAAATTGTTCACGACGCGCTCGGCTTTCCGTATTTTCCCGCCAAAAGATTCAAAGGCTTGCTTTACGAGAGCGCGGTTGAGATTTTGGAAATGTTTGAGTTGAGCGGACTCGGCGCGCAAGATTCACGGCTTGAAGAAATTTTTCATCGGCATCGGCACTTGAAAAGCGATCCACAGCTTATCGTGCCGAATTTTTATATTTATCCTGCCGATGAGTACGAAAAATTTTGCGCGGAATGGAAATGGTTGCAGTGGAAATATCCCGAAGTTTTCACGGCGGCTGACGTTTTGAAGGCGTTCACGTCGTTACGTTATCAAACAAAATTGGAAGACGGCATTGCGGCAGATAAGACGTTGCGAAATTTGCGCGTGCTTGATGCGGGAACGAAATTTTACGGGCGAATCACATTGCTCAACGGCAATAAAAAAGTCGTCGAACTTTTGGCATTGGCGATGAAAAATTTATCGGTGGCGGGCACGAAAAGAAATCGCGGCTTCGGACGAATCAAATGCACGGCGAAATTCGACGGCACGACATCAGATAAAATCGTCCAAAAATTTTTCGCGAAAGGAGCATGAACATGCGTCGATTAAAATTTTCAATTCGGACGTTGTCGCCGGTCGTTCTCACGTCGACGAGCAATGCGACGGTGCTGACGGGCACACACGCGGCATTTAGCGGCTCGATAATTCGCGGAATTATGGCATCGCGTTTCGTTGAAGTGCAAAAACTTCACGACGAGGCGCACGATGAAACTTTCCGCGAAATTTTTTTTGGCGGACTTCGATTTTTGCCGGCGAATCCCGAAATTTTTGGCGAACGTTCATTTGTATTGCCGCTGTCACTTCAAAGCGGAAAGTCGGGCACCGATGACGGCGACAAAGTTCAAGACTTGCTCGACGATGAAAATTCTCGGAAAGGCTACAAAAGTTTTCGCGGCTACGGCGTGCGCAAAGACGGAAAATTTTTCACGGCGCGTGTTAAAACGAATATGTTCATGCACATGAGCCGCAGCGACAAAGTCAACGTCGACGGCAAGGAAATTTTTGAACGGCTTGCGGGCAAAAGTTCGGGCGGCGGAATTTACAATTACGAGGCACTTGATGCGGGACAAAATTTTTGCGGCGAGATTGTCGGCGATGAAAAGCTTCTGATGAAATTGCGCGACGGACTGAATTTGGACGGCGGCAAGATGATTGCTTACGTTGGTCGGTCGAAGTTCACGCAATACGGCAAATGTCTCGTGATGTTCGGAGAAATTGAGCGGCTCAACGGAAATTTTTCGGACAGAATTTTTCTGCGACTGGACACGCCGCTAATTCCCGTCGACGATTGTTTTATCAGCGCGGAAAAAATTTTGACGACAGAAATTATCGGCAAGCTCGGCGGAAGATTTTCACTTGGAAAATTTTTTGCGTCGGGCGGCGAAGTAGAAAATTTCGTCGTGCCTTGGAGCATGAAACGCCCGCGAGTATCGACGTTGGCAGCAGGCACAGTCTTTGAGCTGAAAATTTCCGCGCCACTGACAACTGACGACAAAAAGTTTTTGCTCGAAAAAATCTACGGCGGCTTCGGAATGCGCACGGAAGAAGGCTACGGACAACTTCGACTTTGGACGCCTGAAAATTCGACTAAGGGCAAACTCGACGACGACGAACCTTCGCAACCGAAATTTTCAGACGACACAATCAAGCTCGCGAAAAAAATTTTGGCAGCACGACTTTTGGAGCAAGTCAGAATTTACGCGCACGAAGACGCCAAAAAACTTGGTATGCAACTGGAACGCGGGAACATGGCGCATTTTTTCACGCGGCTCGGCAAAATTTTATCGGCTGTCGGCAAAGAAAACGTTCGCGAAAATTTCAGAGCGCGGCTGGAACTTGAGATTCGTCCGCACAGTCAATTTGAAGAACATCTGGATACTTTGCGCATGTCGAACGACCGAAAATTTTTAGACGTGCTCACGTGTCAAGCACCGTTGCCGGTTGATTCGCGCAGCATGTCAGAGGAACTTGACTTGAAAAAAATTCGACCGTTGATTGACAAGCTGAAACTTCCGCTTGAAGATTTGTCGAAGGATAAAATTCATTGGGAGTATTTGACGAATTATTTTCGATTCGCGCGGAAAATTGCGGCGTCGAAAGGTGGTGCGGAGCGTGGATAAATCAAGCGTTATCGGGAAAATTTTAATCACGGGCAAATTGGTTTTAAAGTCGCCGTTGCTGATTGGTGACGGCTTGGGCGAGACTGCCGAAAATTTTAGCGATGTGCATGTTCTGAAAAATGCCGCTGATGAGCCGTTTATTCCCGGAACGTCACTTTGCGGAGTGTTGCGCGATTGGCTCGACAAAATTTCGCCTGAATTCGTCGTGAAGATTTTCGGCAACTTGGACGATATGCAGAGTTCGATTCAGCTTGATGACATTGCGCTTGAAAACGGCGAGATAATTTTTCGCGACGGCGTGCGGCTTGACGGCGTAACGGGCACTGTTGACGGCAGCGGCAAATATGATTTTGAAGTCGTTGAACGAGGCGCGACGGGCGATCTTCGGCTGCTGATGACGTTGCGCGTTGCTCATGTCGATCAAAAAATTTTCGACGCAAAAAATTATTCGCTCGATGAAATTATCAAAGTCATTGCTCGATTGCTGAAAAAACTTCAAGACGGAATAAGGCTCGGCGCGCTCACGACGAAAGGTTTCGGGCTGGTCGTCGTTGAAAATTTGAACGCGTGCATTTACGATTTCCGCAAAAAATCTGACGTTGCCGCGTGGCTTCTCGAAAAAACTTCGCCGCATAAAATTTCGCCTTCGACTGAAAAAAATTTGGCAAGCCCGAAAGATTTCGTTGTCGACGCAAACTTTAAGTTCAATTCGTCGTTTATCGTTCGCGATTACGCTGTTTCCGATTCGGACAAGGAGAAAAAAATTTCTGCGGTCACGATGAAAAGTCGTGGCGAATTCGTCATTCCCGGCACGAGTCTCAAAGGAATTCTTCGGCACCGCGCGGAGTACATTTGCAAAAAATTCGACGTCGATAAAAATTTTTTGGAAGAGCTGATGGGCACGACGGAGCGCAAAAGCCGATTCATTGTTGCGGAAAGTTACGTTGCGGCGAAAAATTTTTCCGAAGTCGTTCACAGGCGGACGAAAATTGACAGATTCACCGGCGGGACGATGCAAGGGACGCTGTTCACGACGAAACCGGCTTATCAAAAAATTTCGGACTTGCCGACGCTCAAGATACATTTCGAGATTCGCGGCGCAAAAGATTCGGAAATAGGTCTGGCGATTTTTTTGTTGCGCGACATGTGGCTTGGTCACGTGGCGATTGGCGGCGAAAAATCCGTTGGACGCGGCACAATCAGCGGACTTTCTGCCGAAATGAATTTTGACGGCAAAACTTACAAACTCGGCGCGAACGGAAAAATTTTGGTCGGCGACAAGACGGAGCTTGAAAAATTTGCGGCGGCTCTGAAAAATTTCGCGGGAGGTGTCGACAAATGAGCGGTTTGGATTTGGCAAAGCAATTCGGCTTGAAACTCGGCGAATGCAAAAAAATTTCGGAGGACGTTGAATATTCGGCGCGAGAGCTTGAAAAAAATCTGTACGGAAAAATCATGAGCGGGATTTTTATCGCGTGGCAAATTCAGAATATCATTTGGGGAAAATTCGACGGAGAAAAATTTTTCACGCCGAAACCGTTCAACGTCGACGATTGGCTTGAGTGTCGCATTTTCAATATCGGCGCGGAAATTCATCTGAAACGTGCGGGCGATAAATTTGTCGGGCGATACGTTCGCGATGAAGTTGGCACGGGAAATTTTTATGTCGACAGCTTCGCGCGACTTTTGGGCGAAAACGTTTCGGCGGAGAACGGTTGGATAAAATTGGAAGACGAGTTGCGAAAAATTTCCATGACGATTCCTGTTGACGGCGACGAAAAATTTTACGGGCTCTTGACGCGAAATTATATCGGCAGCGACGCGGCGACGGGCTTGAGCGGCTACGACGACTATCGATTTGTCGCGATTGAAAATGCTTGGGACGGTGATTTGAATGGCGACGTTTAAAGGATTCGGTGCGCTCGGCAAGACTTTGGGTCTTCAAACTGACGAAAAAAAATTACCGCCGCCGCCAAAAGGTCAAGCAAGCGCACCGTATAATTTTGTTTCGTTGCCGGCGAAAATGTTGCCCGCGCCGTTTGAACTTGAAAAAAATTTCCGCGATTACGTTCAGAAATACGGCAAGCTTAGCGGAGAAATTTTGTTGACAATCGAAACGTTGACGCCAATTTTTATCGGCGGGAACGAGCCGAAAAATTTTGCGCCCGTTGACGTGCCGATAATTCCCGGCAGTTCATTGCGCGGCATGTTCAAAAATATTTTTAAAATCGTGACGTGCGGAACATTTCGCGGGCAACAAGACTTCAACGACGAGCACATTTATTTTCGCTGTCTGATGAGCACAAGACAAATGCCGGCGTGGACTAAAGATTTGCATGATCGTTACGAAAAGCGAATGGTCAGAACCGTTGTTGACGACGACGGCAAGAAACGTCTGGTTAAAAATGCGCGACCGGGCTTTTTGATTCGCAGGAAGCAGGACGGGAAATATTTTATCGCGCCGTCAAAATTTACGAGTGACCGCAAAGACGATTATATTTTGATGAAAGATTTTCAAGCTCTTTATGGCGATGTGAAGTTCAAAGATTCTCGGATTCATTGGGTCGAATCAGTAGCGTATTGTTTGACGGGCAATCAGTGGGCAAATAATTCGCAAAATCTTTTGGACGCGGCGGCTTACAAGGCTTACAAGGAAAGTGTGAAGGAGATTAACGACAAGTGGAAAGCCGGCTTGTTGACAGATGAGCAACATCAGCAGGCGATAAACGACATAAGCAAGGGCAAGCAGATCGTTCGATATACGAAGCTGGAATATATTGATCCGTGTCGCGGTAATTGGCTTGAGGTGCCCGATGAAGTTCAGCGTTCGTATCGGGACGACAGAAATCGCGGCGGCGTCGACTTGTTCAAGGACAAAAAAAGTATTTTGCAAGGCGAGAGACGTGAACGGCTTATTGGCGAAGATTTTCCGGAAATTGACACGTTAATTCCTTGCCATTTTCTCACGGACGGCGAAAAAGTTACGGCGTTCGGGCACGGGCAATGTTTCCGCATTCCTTACGAACATCGAATCGGCGAGGCGGTTCCGAAAAGTTTGCAATCGGATGAAGTCGTTGATTTTGCCGATGCGGTTTTCGGACGCGAGAAACATTGGGCGAGCCGAATTTACTTTGAAGACGCGACTCCCGAAAATTTTTCCGAGCTGAAAACAAATGCGGCACATGCGCTCATGCAACCTAATCCGACTTCGTATCAGCTCTATCTTAAGCAGGGCAAAGGAGTTTTGAACGATTGGGACGCCGACAACGCGCGAATTCGCGGTTACAAACTTTATTGGCACAACGCCTATCGTGATTGGCATGCAAATCAATCGGAGCTGAAGTTGAATCAAGAGCGCATTCGGAAAAATTTGGAGCCGTTGATTGAAGACATCACGCCGATTGACAAAGGCAGCACGTTCACGGCGAAGATTCGTTTCAAAAATTTAAGCGCGGTTGAACTTGGAGCGTTGATGATGATTTTTAATTTGAACGACGCGAAAAATCCTGCGTACAAAATCGGAAAGGGCAAACCTTTCGGCTTCGGGAGCGTCAGAATCACGCCGAGGCTTTACGTTGAGGACGATTCGACTTACGCGCAACTTTTCGGAGCGGACGGTTGGCAAAATCCTTATCGCGAAAAAAATTCCGCCGAATATCTTGACGAGTTCAAGGATCATTTGAAACGTCGCGACATGATGAAGACGTGGAAAAAAGTTATGGACGAGCTGACAAAAATTTTGGATTGGACGCCGGCTGAGCTTGATGGCTGGAATGATTACGTTAAGCAGATGCGCGGAAATGTTTCTGCAAAAGATGAGGTCGACGAACGATTTAAACAGCGCGCGCCGTTGCCGCCGATTAAAACGATTTTCGAGGTAGTGAAATGATCGGAGCGATTGTCTACGTTTTGCGTGCGGAAAATTCTGCGCAAATGTCGTTCATCAACGGGCGGCTCATGCACGCGGCGTTTTTCAACATCATCAACAATTTTTCGCGCGAACTCGGCGACTTCATTCATAACGAGCTGAACATTAAACCGTTTACGGTGTCGTTCATTGAACCCGTCGGAAAAATTTCGAGCAGCGGCGGACGTTGGCAAGTTCGGCGCGGCGACAGATTTTTTTGGCGTGTGACGTGTTTGGACGCGGAAATTTTACGAGCGGCGTTGAGCGTGCAGATTGATGAAAAAATTCAGGCAGGCGCGTTGAATTTGCGAGTCGATGAAATCATTTGCAATGCAGAGGTTCGCGCTGATTCGGGCGTCGTCGAAATTGAGGATTTTATTTCGGACGTGAAAAAAATTCCGTCGTTCCGTGAAATCGGTTTTAACTTCGTGTCGCCGGTATCGTTCCGCGTTGATGACTTTGACGCGCCGTATCCGAGAGCCGAATTAATTTTCTCGTCGTTAGCCGATAAGTGGACGCAAGCACAAATGCCGGCGGTCGTCGACAAAAAAATTATTCGCGAACTCGCAACGCAGATTCGATTGACGCAGTGGCACGGGCAGAGCAGAAAATTTTATCTTTCACGCGACAGAGGCACGCTGGCATTTTTCGGGAAATTTTTCTTCAACGTCGAGAACTTGCCAAATGACGTGCGCAAGGCGTTTCTGTTGCTCGCCAAGTTTGGAGAATTTGCAGGAGTCGGACGATTGACGGGACAAGGTTTCGGGCAAGTGCGCATCATTGCCGAATGAAAAATTATAAAAAACACCTTCCAATTTGAATCGGAAGGTGCTTTTTGTTTTGAGGTTACGCCCGCGAATCAACTTGCTCTGTCAATTTCTTTCTTCGTGACGGTGCCTTTGTCAATGAGTTCGTCGACCCACGCGCCGTGATGATGAACAGCATATCGAGCCGAGATTGATCCTTGCGTCATGCCGCGCACCGAGTCGGGATTTTGAACGACTGCAAGATAGATGTGCGCAAGAGCCGCCGCGAATCCCAGAGCCGCCGCGATTGAGTGAATCGGAATCATCCAGGCGCGAATCGAATTGTCAATGTGACCGCTGCCGAGCCACATTATCAAGCCGCTCACGACGAGCAATGCCCAAATCGCCGCTTGCAAAAGGATGTTGATTTTTTCGCCGCCGTTGTAAAAAGTTTGCTTGGGCATTCTTGGTTCGCCGCCAATCAACGTGAACGGGAACTTCAGCAGGAAAATCAAATCGTCGCGATTGAAACTGAACGCTTGCTTAATCATCATGCCGTAACCTTCGCGGGCGATGAGCAGTCCGATAATCGGCGTCGCGATGAAAATTATCGCAAAGAATCTGTGCGCGTATTGAAGTGTTTTCGCGCCGAAAATGTTGTACAGGAAAAGAAACGAGTCGGCGTAAAGCGGAAGAGCCGTCAAGAACAGCATGAGGAACGAGACCGCGTTGAGCCAATGACAAAGCATGAAACTTTTCTGATGGCGCGGAACATATCGATTGTCAATCAACATTTCAATCACGCTCCTTTCTTGCCGATAAGTTTATTTAAGACCATCAAGCCTGCGAGACCTGCCGCAGCTCCGACGCCTGCAATTTTTCCGAGCGGACGAATGTAATCGCGCCACAGATCGATTGATGCCGGAGTTCTCGGATCAGCGGGCAGTCCGTAAATTTCGGGCGGTTCCGGCAAAACGTACATCATATGAGTTCCGCCAACGCCGTTTGGTTTGACGCCGTAAAGTTGCGCGTTCGGATGATTCATGCGGACTTCCTTGAGACGTTCTTCAGCGAGTTGAGTCATCGCCGACTTTGTGCCGAAAGCGATAGCTTCCGCCGTGCAAGTTTTCGCGCAGGAAGGAATCATGCCGTGTTCGATGCGGTCGAAACATAAATCGCACTTCGTCGACTTGTTGCGGTCAGGATCGATTCGCGGCACATTAAACGGACAATTCGTCCTGCAGTAGCCGCAGCCGACACATTTACTCTCGTCAATGACGACAGCTCCGCTCTCTTTCTGCGAAATGGCGTGTTCCGGGCAGCCGAGCATACAAGCAGGTTTCGCGCAGTGCATACACTGAAATTTTATGAAGTCCCAATGAAATTTTCCGCCGGCATCAACGCGCTCATTCATCTTGATTAAATTCCAAGTCGTGGACGTCAAATCGGCGTGCGATTGATATTGACCTTTGAAAGGCGTCGACATATCGGCGGGCAAATCGTGCCATTGTTTGCAGGCGACCATGCACGCGCGACAAGCCGAACATCGTGCCACGTCGTGAAGCATTGCCATTTCTGTTGCCATAGTTATCACTCCTATTCAAGTTCAACGGCTCCAACTTTACGCAAAGATTTTTCTTCTGCCATCAAATCCAAATGCAACGTCGTCCAGTCGCGCAAGTAAATATTTTCTTCGTCTTCCGCGCTGTAAGTTTTCAAGTAACAGTTGCACTCTTCGCAAACGTCAAGCCGCATTTTGGAATCCAATTCGAGAATGTGAATTCGTTCGAGATTTTCGTTGCCGCAATATGGACAGCCGAGCCGGTGCCAATTCCACAGCGTGTGACAGCCGCCGCAAAGCAGGTATCGTGCGCGCCCGTCGTTGAATTTTTTCAGTTGAGCCATCGTCGGACGCCTGCCGCATATCGGGCAATAATTTTTCTGCCAATCGTCGCGCTCCCAACGTTTCAATTCAGCGGGAACGAGTTTATCGACTGCCGTCCAAAAAATTTTCCGCGTCAAAGTTTTGTTGAGGTCTTCGTGCTCCGAAAAAAATTTTTCCGCCGACTGATTGTCCTGCTGAAGAAGTTTTTCGGCGAGTTCATACGGCACAAAATTTTTCGTCGCGTCGAGAATTTGCCGTAGAAAATTTTCACGCTGCAGAAGCGGCACGCCGTCTTTGACAAGCTCTAAAACTTTTTCACGCGGCGGGAAGTTCAGCGGTTGAATTGCCGAAAATTGCTCGTCCAATTCCCGATGAAAGTCCGCAATCTCACGCAGAAAGTTATGCGCGTCAAGGTAAGTCTCAAGCGTTTGAATCTTGCTCATGGTCACGCCTTCTTGATGTCAATCAGACACGCTTTGAACTCTTGCGACTGCGCGTTGGGATCGAGTGCGTCGATTGTGATGTAGTTGCCGCTTGGCCCGGTTGACAGTCCTTTGAATCCCCAATTGTAAGGCTGCCACGTTACGAAAACTTCTTCGCCGTTGATGTTCAGCGGCTTGATTCGATTCGTGACCATAGCCTTTTCTCTAATCTGCGCACGGACTGAACGAACGATAACTTCATCGCCGTTTTTGATGCCGAGTTTTTCCGCGAGCTTAACGGGCATTTCGATAAACGGTTCCTTGACGAGTTCATTAAGCCAAGTGATGTGCCGCGTGATAGTTCCGCTACACCAATGTTCGCAAAGACTTGACGAGCAGAGCACGTAAGGAAATTCGTCCTTCGAGCCGATTTTTTGCAAGTCGGGCATACGCGGATAAATGACGCACGGGCTAAATTGCGCGTTGTCGTTGATGTGCAGAGCGTTTCGAGTTGGCGACTCAACCGGCTCATAAAATTCGGGAATCGGGCCGTCAACGGGCGTTGAGGAGCTGTCGCGAGTTTGACCGTTTTCAACGTCTTTATAACTTGCCGCGAAAATTCTGCCGACGCCTTCGCCGACCATGCGGAACGGTTTTTGACCGGCGGGCGTATCAGGAGCTGCAGTAAGACTTCCGACATCGGGACGGTCGTAGCCTTCCCAAACTTTTTTCTCGGCGTTCCACCAGACGATTTTTTTATCGGGATTAATCGGGTTGCCGTGTTCGTCGCAGGACGCGCGATTGTACAGCAGATGAATATTATCGGGCCACACCCAACCATAGCCGGGATAAATGCCCATGCCGCCGGGATCTTCTTGCCCGCGACGTTTAGCCATATGAACATCGCCATCACGAGTGACGCCCGCATAAATCCACATGCCGGAATTTGTCGTGCCGTCGTCTTTGATTTCGCCAATGCCGTTGAGAAGTTTGCCCGTCGACAAATCGTAGCCGTTGACTTCGCGCATGATGTGTTCGACCATGTGCTCCTGCGGATAATTCCACGTTAACAGCTGAATCGGCTTATCTTTCGGGTCGTTTGAATCGGCGTAAAGTTCACGAATTTTTTTCCAGAGCATGTCGAGAATCAGATAATCGGGCTTTGAATCTCCGAGCGGGTCCGGGCCTTTCATGCGCCATTGAATCATCCGCATAGAATTTGTCATCGTGCCTTCGCGCTCAAGATAAGAACATGCGGGCAAGAAAATGACTTCGGTTTGAATGTCTTTCGGGTCAATCGGATCGCCTTCGGGACTGTCGGGACGTTCCCAGAAACTTGCCGTCTCGTTCAAGTACAAATCTTCAACAATGACGCTGTCGAGTTTTCTCATGCCGCGATGAACGTTGCCGATATTCGGATTTGAAACCATGGGATTTTGTCCGGCGAAGTAAATGCATTTCATCTTGCCTTCAATCGCCTTTTCAAATTGGACGTAAATCGAATCGTTCTGCGTAGTATTTCTGATTGGCAGCAGTCCGAAGCAGTAATCGTTCTCCTTAGTCGCCGCGTCGCCGAACCACGCTTTGAGCAGATTAATCAAAAATTTTGCTCTGAACGTGCCGCTGTTCTGCGTCCACTTGGCAAGCGTGTTAGTTTTTTCGGTCGGCCACGGCAGATAGCCCGGAAAATATTGGAACATGATGCCGTAGTCGGTTGAGGCTTGAACGTTCGGTTGACCGCGCATCGCATCGATACCGCCGCCGGGCACGCCAATATTTCCGCGCAGGAGTTGCAGCACCGTGAAGCAGCGAATATTTTCAACGCCGATTGTGTGTTGCGTCATGCCGAGCGCGTACATGAAAACTGCAGGCTTAACGCTTGAATAAAGTTCCGCCGCGAATTTAATATCAGCGACACTTGCGCCCGTGATGTTCGAGACGACTTCAAAGGTGTAGCGTTCGTAATGTTTCTTCAAAATGCTCATGACGGTATTCGGCGCGAAAAGGTCGGCGGAGCGCATAGGTTTGCCGTTCGCGTCGACTTGATATTTCCACGTCGTCATATCGTACTTGCGAGTTTTTTCGTTGTAGCCGCTGAAAATTCCGTCGTCGAAGCCGAAATTCGGATCAATCAGCATGTAAGCGTTGGTGTGCAGTCTGATATATTGTTCGTCGTATTTGTGATTTTGGATAACGTAGTTGATAATCGCGCCGAGGAACGCAATATCGGTGCCGGGACGAATTTGGATGAAGTAATCGGCAATCTTTGAAGTGCGCGTGAATCGAACATCGACGTGCATAATCTTCAAGCCGTTTTTCTTCGCCTTCATGAGATTTTTCAAGCCCATCGGGTGGCATTCGGCAATGTTTGAACCTTCGACCCAAGCGAGTTTCGTATTCTTCAAGTCGTACCAAGGATTGGTCATTGCGCCGCGACCAAATGCCGCACTCATTGCCGGCGGAGTGTTTGCGTGACAGACGCGCGTTTGATTGTCCAGCGACATTGCGCCAAGTGTGCGGAAAATTTTCGTGAGCTGATAACATTCCTCGTTGTTGACTTGAGAGCCGCCGATAAGTCCGATGGCGTCGGTGCGTTGAACTTTGACGGATTCGCCGTTGATGGTTTCGGTGTCAATCCAATTTTCGTCGCGAGCTTTTTTCAGTGCACGGGCAGCACGTTCAATCGCCTCGTCCCAAGAAATTTCCTGCCAACTGGTCGCGCCCGGTGCACGGTACATCGGCTTAGTCGTTCGGTGAGTAGCGTCGTTCGGAATTTGCGCGTAGCCGAGACCTTTCGGGCACAGTCCGCCGAAATTAACCGGGCAATCGCTTGCGCCTTCGAGCTGAATCAATTTGCCGTCCTTGACGTAGCCGATTTGACCGCAACCGCATGCGCAAAAGTGACAGACCGACGTAAATTCCTTCGCGCCGCTGAGCTTGAAAGTTTTTGTGGCAGCGTGCACTTGCGGCAAGTCGAGACCGAGACCGGACAGCGCGAGCCCGATACTTCCAAGCCCTGTAGCTTTCAAGAAAGTTCGCCTGCTCAAATCCATAAGTCATCACTCCTAACTTAATACAATACGTTGAGGATTTGTATAAATGCAAAAAGAACCCGCAGCCAATCTAGCCGCGAGTGTGATGCCGAATTTGTTTGCCAAGCTGATTGAAAGAGTAGTTGGCACGGATTTTGCGAGGACGGCGGGAATTTTCATGCGCGCGAGTTTCTGAATCATTTCGCAAGAGCAACGTCCGCTGAAGATTATAATTTTGTCGGTTAGGTCGACGCGGTTGCGAATGCTCCAGCCGTAAAGTTTATCGAAAACGTTATGCCGCCCGACATCTTCGCGAAAGACTAAAATTTTTTTTCCGTCAGACAAAATGCCGCTGTGCACGCCGTTAGTTTTATCGTGCGTCGTCGAGAGTTCGCTCAAAAGTTTGTCGGCGCAATTCAAAATTTCTTTGGCGACAAAGCGAACGTCGCGACTAAAATTTTTCTCGGTGCTGTCGTCGTCAATGCCGCGTTGATTCGTTGTGACATTTGCCACAAAATTTGCCGCGTCGACAGAAATTTTCTCAACGTCGTCGATTGAACGGAGCTTGCCTGCCTGCGCGAGACTTCCGATAATCAAATCTTCCACATCGCCGGGCGAGCAAAAGCATTCGGAAAATTTCTTGCCGTTTAGGAAAATCTCAAGCGCAATTTCAATCGCAGTAAGCTTTTCGTCCGCGACAAAAATATTTTCCGCCGCCGAATATCGATTGACCTTGCAACTTATCATTTCGCGCGCTTTCATGACATCAGCCCCCTTGCGAAAATTTTATCACGAAATTTTTTCGGCGTATGTGACAATCGTAACAGCAACGATTTTTATTCTACAAGAAGATCGCCAAAAATAGAAAAAGCCTGCACTCGAATTTTAAAGTGCAGGCTGTAGAAAAAGCATCTTCAAACCATAATCGAATCGGGCGATGTTAATTGCTCAATTCGCCGACAGAAAATTCGTCCTCGTCGTCGATTTGACATTCTCGCCAATCTTGAAAGACTCTGTCGACGATTTTTTGAGTTGCGCCTTTGTGCGTGTCATAAATTTTCTTTGCAATCTTTTGACGTTTCGCAAGCAGTGGATCGACGCCGTTTATCAAATCGTCAAGGTAACGCTCCACGTCTTGCCAACTGCGCGCGACGTACATTGCCGCAAACATTTCTTCATATTCCGGCAACGGGTCGGCGTTCGGGAACTCGCAATAAATTATCGGTCTTTCCGTGAGGAACAGCACAATCAGCATTGACGAATAGTCGGCAAGAAAAATATCCGTCTCCTTAATGTTCTCGTCAATTTCAACCGTTCTGCTGTCGGAAATTTTTATGTCGTACTCGTCCAACTTCCGCTTGTAATCGTCAAGCTCTTCCGCCGTCAATATTTGCTTTCTTAAGATGTGCTCAAAAGTCAGCGGGTGCGGGCGCATATGCAGAGAAATTCTCTCGCCATACTTTTCATGCAAGCCAACGAAAAAATTCATGTACTCCAGGAAGTGACTGCCGCCGTTACTGCCGTTAGTGCTCCAGCGCGGCGTCCATAAAACTCGTTTCGCCGAACTTTCACTCGCGGGCATTTTGTAATACTTTTCAAGAATCGGATAGCCCGGGAATTCAAAATGTTGGAAAGGAATGCTGCTACTGTCGGCAAGATTTTCAATCGCCAGTTGTCGAGCAGTTTCACAGGAGCAAAAGCAAAAATATACGTAGTGAAAAAATTCGGGGAAAAGGTCAAACAAATTCATCGTGATAGAACGATCCAAATTTGCGCCGTAAGTTACGAAACAGATTTTCGCGAAAGAAACTGTGTCATAAAACTGAAAACCTATGTTGCAATGCGTAATGTATGGCGTCGTCATAAACACATAGTCCGGCTGCAACTCACGGAGATTGGAAAGCGTGCCGTCTTGATAAATCGTCGAATCGGGATATTTTTCCGAAATATGCCGCCAAACACTGTCATAATGTTTTTCATTCAATCGTTGTCCCGTATTGAGAACGAAAAATGTTTCCGTATCATTTCTGTTTCTGAACGCCTCGTAGACCGGCAAAATTTTATCCTGCGCCGCATTTGTCGACGTTATCAAAAATACGACGCGCATCTTTCTTTTTCTATGACGCCACTTGCTCTGCCGCGACAGATAATATGCCGCAAAATCATAGTCCGAATAATTCATGCGCGTATAAAAATTTGCGAATACGCCTCTGATGTCCAAACTCAATTCGCGAGAAAATAAATGCTTGTTGAAAGGCAAAGTCAATTCGCGCGGCTTGATGAATTGCAAAATTCCCAATACGGCGAGTTCACGTTTATCCTGTTCTATGTGCTCATTGTACCATTTCAGCAACTTTTCCACGCATTGCTTGCCCATGAAACGCAGTGCCGTATCTTCAATGCGAATCGCCAACAGCGCGATATATTCGCCATACCACGGCTTTTCCGACGCAAATTGCAAATCTTCGACCTTGATTTTGAGCAAACGATTAGCCATCGCCTTTTTTCGCCGGAAGATCGATATTTCGGGATGTAAGCTCTTATAAAATTCAAAATCGATTTGCGACGAATCATCGGCTTTGTCGTCGGCTTGCGATTCGGCAAAAAATTTTTCGAGCTTTTCTGCCGTCTCCTTAGGATTCACGGTCACGAGTATCGGACGATTATATTTTTGGAACGGTGCGGGATTGGAGCAGATGATACCCGCGCATTGTTTGTAGGCGACTTTCAAAAAAGTTTCATCAATGCCAAAGCCGCTGCCTTGATCGACGACTGCCAAATATCCCGGTCTGAACGGTTCAGCATAAAATACGCCGTGACAAATCCAATCGTCCGGCGGCGGTTCAAACCATATGCATTCACTCGCGGCGGCAATTTGTTCAGCGGAAAAGTCCGGCTCCGGCGGCAAATTCTCTATCTCCAAAACTCGCGGCGGAATTTCTTCGCGCGCCTTGATGTACGCATATTCTCTCAAATTGTTTTCAATTTCCAGAACAAAGCCGAATTGAGCGGCGTTTTTATCCAACCAAGCTTTAACGTCGGGTTCTTCGGCATTGCGAATCCAAACCGATAAGCCGTAGCCGTGCGAGCTCTGTCCGGGCAAATCCGTATATTTTTGACCGTCCTTGAGCTGCCAAATTTTGCCGTTGAACTCAACTTGAATTCGTCGCGCATTGGGATCAATCGTCGCGGCGTCAAGCTCTTCAAAACGTCGCTTGAATCGTTTAATCTGCGCGTCCAGGCTCCGATAAGCATCGATTGCAAGATTCAAATTCAAAAAGATGCCGTCTTGCAGTGCAGCGCGAACCATCGCCAACCAGGCTCGTGCCGCGTCCGTATAAAATTCACCGCCGCAATGAATTTTCCGCAACTTTTTTGGTGGCAAAATGCCGTTCAGACGCGGAGTGATTCCTTCCGGCAAAAAGTCTCTTATGTCGAACAGCGGCTTAGGAATTTCGCCAAATGATAACAGATTGTCCATAAATTTTGCCCTTTATAATTTTTTACTCAACAGCGAAACAATTTTGTTGATGATACATTAAAGCGATGTGCTTTGCAAGAAATTTTTTAAATGACATAGCCGCCATAGATTCATAACACTTTTTGTATGTATACTTGAATACAATGATTGATATGATTGACTTGCCATTTTGTTATAGCTA